>NZ_DALZSV010000009.1:0-8941 GCF_032014955.1 Moraxella sp. CTOTU47724 | reverse complement strand
ACCAAAAAGAAGAAGACAATCGCAAAATTGATATTGATACGGTATTAAATGCCCTACATATTTTAGACAATCGTATTGAAAAAACGCTAAAAATCGATGGTGACGGCAATGTATTTCTCACGATCGAAGGACAAGAACGAGAGCTTTCCGAATTAAGTTCGGGGTTTATTTCGGTGGTGAAAATCATCCAATCCATCATTTCGGCTTATTCTGCTTTTACCAATGCCACCGACTTATTAAACGTCAAAGGCGTGGTATTAATTGATGAAATCGAAAGCCATCTACATATCGAATGGCAAACTAAAATTGTACCCACGCTGAAAAACTTATTTCCCAATACCACTTTTTATATCGCTACCCATTCGCCATTGGTACTTTCGCAACTGGCCGAAGGCGAAGCTTATTTGCTTAAACGTGATAATGATAATGTGGTAAGAAGTCAAGAAATAAATTCACCCAATACTCGGTTACTAGAAAATGTATTACAAGATGCGTTTGATGTCGATTTAAATCAATTGAAACGTGAAAACATGGAACACATTGACCAAACCAAAGCGAAACAAAAATTATTAGCCCTGTTAAATAAATAGGATAAACAGATAGGTGAAAAAATGAATCAAAAATCTGTTTTAGTGGATGCTAATATTTTAATCGCTGTGATTGATGGAAAGGATGATAATCCTAATCATATTGAAGCAAAACAAAAATTTAATGACTTAATCGCTCAAAATGCCACGATTGCCATTACCCCTTTGATTCGTTATGAAGTATTACGAGGTGTAAAAAGTATTTCAATTGATGAAGCCCAAGAAATTTTAGACGATTTTGTTGAATTTAATATCACTGATAAAGAAGCCAATCCTTCCGCTAGAATTTTTCACTTTAGCCGTAGTCAGGATTTTTCATCGAAAGACACAGGTATCAGACTCGATAAACAGAACTTTGATGTATTTCATTATGTTGTCGCCAAAATTCGCAATTTAGAATTGGTCAATGTTAATCAAAAAGATTTTAACAAAATTGAAAATGTTATTAAATTAATGCCAAGTCCGCCTTTTAACTAATTGTTAGTAAGAGAGAAGCTATGCCAAAACGTACCGACATCAAATCCATTCTTATCATCGGCGCAGGTCCAATTGTCATCGGACAAGCCTGTGAATTTGACTATTCAGGCGCACAAGCCTGTAAAGCCTTACGTGAAGAAGGCTACCGCGTCATTCTGGTTAACTCAAATCCAGCCACCATCATGACTGACCCTGTCATGGCAGATGCGACCTACATCGAGCCTATCACCTGGCAAACGGTAGAGCGCATCATTGATAAAGAACGCCCCGATGCCATCTTGCCAACCATGGGCGGACAAACCGCGCTCAACTGTGCGTTAGACTTGGACAAGCATGGCGTACTGGAAAAATATGGCTGCGAGCTGATTGGCGCGACCAAAGACGCCATCGAAAAAGCCGAAGACCGTAACCTGTTTGACCAAGCGATGAAAAAAATCGGCTTAGAGTGCCCGCGCGCCGAAGTGGCTGAAACCATGGAACAAGCCTTCGCTATTCAAGCCAAAGTCGGCTTTCCCTGCATCATTCGCCCGTCGTTTACCATGGGGGGTTCGGGCGGCGGTATCGCTTACAACCGTGACGAATTTGTCGAGATTTGTGAGCGTGGTTTTGACTTATCACCCACTCACCAACTATTGATTGACGAAAGCCTAATCGGTTGGAAAGAGTACGAGATGGAAGTTGTCCGTGACAAAAAAGACAACTGTATCATCGTCTGTTCGATTGAAAACTTTGACCCTATGGGTGTGCATACAGGCGACTCTATCACTGTGGCACCTGCTCAGACTTTGACGGATAAAGAATACCAAATCATGCGTAATGCGTCATTGGCGGTGCTGCGTGAGATTGGCGTGGAGACCGGTGGTTCAAACGTACAATTTGGTATTGACCCAAAAACAGGCCGTATGGTGGTCATCGAGATGAACCCACGTGTCAGCCGTTCATCTGCCTTGGCATCTAAAGCCACGGGTTTCCCGATTGCCAAAATCGCGGCAAAACTTGCGGTC
Organism: Moraxella sp. CTOTU47724; assembly: GCF_032014955.1. Lineage (NCBI taxonomy): Bacteria > Pseudomonadati > Pseudomonadota > Gammaproteobacteria > Moraxellales > Moraxellaceae > Moraxella > Moraxella sp. CTOTU47724. Next base: position 6,873 of record NZ_DALZSV010000009.1, on the reverse strand, counting down.
GGTTACACCCTCGATGAACTTAGCAATGATATTACAGGCGGCTTGACACCAGCTAGCTTTGAGCCTGCCATTGACTATGTGGTGACTAAAGTACCGCGCTTTAACTTTGAAAAATTTCCCCAAGCTGACAGCACCTTATCTACCCAAATGAAATCAGTGGGTGAAGTGATGGCGATTGGTCGTAACTTCCAAGAGTCGATGCAAAAAGCGTTACGCGGTCTTGAGATTGGGGTGAATGGTTTTGATGAGTATCTTGATTTCAATCAAGACGACGATACCATTCGCAGCACCTTAAAAGTTAAATTAAAAACCCCCACTCCTGACCGTATTTTCTACATTGCTGATGCCTTCCGTTTTGGTATGAGCGTGGATGAGGTGTTTGAGTTTACTCGCATTGACCCTTGGTTTTTAGTGCAAATTGAAGACATCGTCAAAACGGAAAAATTGGTCAAAGAAACTGGCTTTGGCGGTTTGACCCGCGACAACTTGCGTCAATTCAAACGTAAAGGGTTATCAGATTTACGCTTGGCAACGCTTCTGGGTATTTCACAAAAACAACTGCGTAAAAAACGTTGGGATTTGGGCGTGTATCCTGTGTACAAACGCGTGGATACCTGTGCCGCGGAGTTTTCGACGTCAACCGCTTATATGTATTCAAGCTATGATGACGAATGTGAAGCCAATCCAACCAACAACAAAAAAATCATGGTTATCGGTGGTGGTCCCAACCGCATTGGTCAAGGTATTGAATTTGACTATTGCTGTGTGCACGCCGCCTTGGCAATGCGTGAAGATGGTTATGAGACCATCATGGTCAACTGTAACCCTGAAACGGTTTCAACTGATTATGACACCTCTGACCGTCTGTACTTTGAGCCTATTACCTTAGAAGATGTGCTTGAAATCGTGCGCATCGAAAAGCCCGAAGGCGTGATTGTGCAGTACGGTGGACAAACGCCATTAAAATTAGCGCGCGCATTGGAAGCTGCAGGTGTGCATATCATTGGTACCAGCCCAGATGCGATTGATAGAGCTGAAGACCGTGAACGTTTCCAACACATGATTCAGCAATTGGGCTTTACTCAGCCACCCAATGCCTTGGCGACCAGTACCGAAGACGGTATCGTCAAAGCGACGCAAGTGGGCTATCCCCTAGTTGTCCGTCCCTCTTACGTGTTGGGCGGTCGCGCGATGGAAATCGTCTACAACGAAAACGAACTGCGTCGTTATTTGCGTGAAGCCGTACAAGCGTCCAATGAAGCCCCTGTGTTACTTGACCGCTTCTTGGATGATGCGATTGAAGTGGACGTGGATTGTATCTCTGACGGCACCAATGTGGTGATTGGCGGTATCATGCAGCACATCGAACAAGCGGGCGTGCATTCAGGCGATTCAGCGTGTTCAATCCCGCCGTATTCACTCAGCCAAGAAATTTGTGATGTGATGCGCGAACAAACCGTGGCGATGGCAAAAGAGCTGGGTGTGGTGGGCTTGATGAACGTCCAATACGCGGTCAAAGATGGTGTGGTTTATATTCTTGAAGTCAATCCACGTGCCTCACGTACGGTGCCTTTCGTATCAAAATGCATCGGTACTTCACTTGCACAAGTCGCTGCGCGTTGTATGGCGGGCACAACGTTAGTGGAACAAAACTTTACCACTGAGGTGATTCCAACATTTTTTGCGGTCAAAGAAGCGGTCTTCCCTTTTGCCAAATTCCCAGGCGTTGACCCTATTTTAAGCCCTGAGATGAAATCAACGGGTGAAGTCATGGGCGTGGGTCAGACCTTTGGTGAGGCTTACTACAAAGCCATCATCGGCAGTAACGATAGATTGCCCGGTTTGCCAGTGGAACATGAAGTTAAAAAAGTGTTCTTATCAGTGCGTGAAAGCGACAAAGCCAATCTAGTACCAGTGGCAAAACAATTTGCCGACTATGGCTTTAAACTTGTGGCAACCTCAGGTACACAAAAAATCTTAACTGAAGCCGGTATCGCCTGTGAGCGCATCAACAAAGTCACCGAGGGTCGCCCACATATCGTCGATGCCATCAAAAACGGTGAAATCGCGATTGTGGTCAATACCACTGAAGGCAAACAAGCGCATGAAGACTCGTTCTCGATTCGCCGCTCAGCCTTACAGCATAAAGTATTTAATGTGACTACCTTAAATGCCGCGGCAGCAGTTACCCAAGCGTATAAAGTGCAACTACCATTTGATGTGTATAAGCTTCAATCGCTACATACACAGGGATAACCACCGCTACTCTAAAATACTGATAGCCAGCGCTGTCAGTATTTTTTTATGGGCTAAGATAATCCTAAGGTTTAGGGTGTAGACTGGGTTTGCCCTAAGTACAGCCACGTTTATCAATGTTTTGACCACCAACCACAATCAGGGTGTGAATGCCATGAGACAACCTTCTAAGACCTTTAACGTCATACTGCTCGCTGCTGTATTAGCGCCAACGACAACGGTGTATGCCAAAAGCGATAACGAAAAAGCGGGTGATATATTGCATATTGCTATCCCGGTAGCAGGCTTAGGCATGGCACTTGCCAAACATGACCAAGAAGGCGTGTATCAATTAGGCAAAACCATGGCAACCAATTTGGCAGCTACCTATGCGCTCAAATACGCCACCAATGACACCGCTTGGGGCGAACGTCCCAATGGCGAAGATTACTCATTTCCGTCAGGGCATGCTAGTGATTCTTGCGCGGGCGCGACTTTCATCGGTCAACGCTATGGCTGGCGCTATGGCTCGATGGCAATGATTCCTGCCGCCTATGTGGGCTGGTCACGTGTGGATGCCGACAAGCACCATACCCGTGATGTGGTTGCTGGCTGCGCGCTGGGTGTCGTCAGTGGTTTGGTGATGACGCAACCGTTTGACAATGCCACTATTTTACCTTGGTATGAAAATAAAGCCGTGGGTGTTACCATCAGCTCAGCTTGGTAATGTCAGGGTTCATTCAGTCAATTGAGTGAATGCTTTGCATCACAAGCCGTTATCAAGTAAAATACCGTTATTGTGGTGATTGACGCAGCACAGCAAATTTTTTACTAGAACCTTGTTAGGCAGTAGCCCTGTCTAGCATGGTTTTTTTCATCTATACAAAATAGATAGTGGTTAATCACGAGCGTTGATGACCATTTTTTGTGACTTGTTACTTTGGCAATCTTGCCGTTTGAATCCCTATTTGTGACAAAAGGAATCCCCTATGCAACGTTATCCAATGACGCCTCAAGGTCACGCGGCTTTAGAAGAAGAGCTCAAACAGCTCAAAACCGTTGACCGTCCACGTATTACCGCGGCGATTGCCGAAGCGCGCGAACATGGCGATTTAAAAGAAAATGCTGAGTACCATGCTGCCCGTGAGCAGCAAGGATTTTGTGAAGCCCGTATTCGCGATATTGAAGCCAAACTGGGCGGCGCTGAAGTCATTGATCCGCTCAAACTACCGCAAGAAGGTCGCGTGGTGTTTGGCGTCACGGTAGTGATTGAAAATCTCGATACGGAAGAGCAAAAACGCTATAAGATTGTGGGTGATGACGAGGCGGATTTTAAAGCCAATAAAATCTCGATTAACTCGCCCATCGCGCGCGGTCTGATTGGTAAATCAGAAGGTGATGAAGCCAAAATCCAAACCCCAAGCGGTGAAGTCGAATACGAAATCGTCGAAGTTTTGTACCAATAACCGCTATTTAGCCGATAAAGCCAATCAAATGATTGGCTTTTTTATTGTGACAAATTATGGGTAATTGTCAAAAAATGGCGCAAAACACGTTGACAAAAATGTTACAATAATTCGATAGGTTGATTTTGCACATTATTTTTTGATGACTTGATAGGAAAGGTTATGAGCCACGATACCACAAACGATGCCACCAATAACGCCACCATTTTACAATCTGTCCCCGTCGGGCAAAAAGTCGGTATCGCGTTTTCAGGCGGACTTGATACCTCAGCTGCGCTACTTTGGATGAAGCAAAAAGGCACGCTGCCATACGCTTATACCGCGAACTTAGGTCAACCTGACGAAGACGATTACAACGCCATTCCCAAAAAAGCCGACCAATACGGTGCGGTCAAAGCGCGTTTGATTGATTGCCGTTTGCAATTGGCGCTTGAAGGTATTGCTGCAATTCAATGCGGTGCGTTTCATGTCAGCACCGGTGGTATGCCCTACTTTAACACCACGCCACTGGGTCGTGCGGTCACAGGCACCATGCTAGTGACTGCCATGAAAGAAGATGATGTCAACATTTGGGGCGATGGCTCAACTTATAAAGGCAATGATATTGAGCGTTTTTACCGTTATGGGCTACTCACCAATCCTGCCCTTAAAATCTATAAACCGTGGCTTGATCAAACCTTCATTGATGAATTGGGCGGTCGTAGCGAGATGTCACAGTTCTTAATCGACAATGGCTTTGACTACAAAATGTCCAAAGAAAAAGCCTACTCAACCGACTCAAATATGCTCGGCGCGACGCATGAAGCCAAAGACTTGGAGTTTTTGGATGCCAGCATGCACATCGTTGAGCCGATTATGGGTGTGGCATTTTGGGATGAAAATGTCAAAATCGACAAAGAAACAGTGACAGTACGCTTTGAACAAGGCATGCCTGTGGCAATCAATGATGAAACCTTTGATAGCCCAGTGGATTTGATTTTAAAAGCCAACGAAATCGGGGGTCGTCATGGTCTTGGGATGAGTGACCAAATTGAGAACCGTATCATCGAAGCCAAATCACGCGGTATCTATGAAGCCCCTGCCATGGCGCTGTTGCACATTGCCTATGAGCGTTTGGTCACTGGGATTCATAACGAAGACACCATCGAGCAGTACCGTATCAATGGTTTACGCCTAGGTCGCTTGTTGTACCAAGGTCGCTGGTTTGACTCACAAGCCTTGATGCTTCGTGAAACCGCCCAGCGCTGGGTCGCCAAAGCTATCACGGGTGAAGTCACCATCGAGCTACGCCGCGGTAATGACTATACCATCTTAAATACTAAATCTGACAACTTGACCTACCAACCAGAACGCCTATCAATGGAAAAAGTGGAAGATGCGGCGTTTACGCCAATGGATCGTATCGGTCAGCTTACCATGCGCAATCTAGATATTTCAGATACCCGTGCTAAATTGGCGTTATATAGCCAATCAGGTTTGTTATCCAATGCCCACGGCTCAGACGTACCACAACTAGAGCAAAAATAATGCGGTAAATAAAAAGGGCGTATTTAATACGCCCTTAGCTTGTTACAACCCATCATTTAGTCATTGGTATGAAATAACAAAAACAGCTCAACGATATTTTTTTCTATGGCTTGTGCCATTTGACTCATGGTTTCTGGGTCTTTGAGTAGCTCTTGCATATCCGGTTGGTCTTCATCAATGCCACTAAACAAAATCATCGGTAACGTCAGCATTGCCACATCTTCTTCGCTGTCGTCATTATCAAACCAATCATCTTCTTCGTCATCGCTGGCATACATGGCATCAACAAAGCCCACTGACCATTCGCTGATTTCTGAGTTTTCAATATCGAGATAGTCAGTTTCGTCGACATCAAAAGGCAGCTCAATTTCACGCTCATCTTGCAGCATGGCTTGCAGCTCATCACGCCACTGTTCAATGGCTGATAACACCTCTGGCTTGACTTGTTTTTCATGCCCTTCAAAAAGATAGGTTTGCCAATTGTCTAAAGGTTTGCCGACAATAGAGGCGGTTAAAAAGCCGTGTGTAGCGATGCTCGATAGCCCAAATTCATTGTCATCACTGTCTAAAAAATCGATTAAATCATCAAAATCCATGGTGGTTATCCTAGTATTTTATCAAAAAAGCGGATTGAAAAAAGAAAGGTTAATACCGACTGTATTAACCTTTTGCTTGACTTACAACTCATCATCATCAAAATCGTCGTCATCGTCTAAGTCATCAAGATCGTCATCAAAGCTGTCTTTGAGTGAGCGCTCTAGACGCTTTTCTTCCAATAAATTGTCAATCAAACGACGTTTTTCAAGACTACTTGCCCGACTTCGACCCGATGCGTCGTCATCCACGAGTCGCGCGTCATCGTCATCATCAAAATTGTCATCTTCAAAGCTATCATCAATATCTGGATCAGCCATTTATTGCTCCTTTCGCTGGTCGATTCGATAAATTTGCAATTTCATAAAGCCTTATAATGGGTTTTGTCGGTCAAGTCAAGTGGCGAAAGAAAAAATAGCCATGATTCTTTTATTTTTCTGTGGCTGTCAAAATATCATCGCGTTTGGCAATGAGTTCGGTCATCAAGGTTTCTGATAAACCGTTGTACCAAACCATTTCACGCTCTGTGATAGTGGTCGGATGTTGCAGGTTTTTAAACTGCACTTTACCATCTAACGTTTTAAGTAAATCGAGTGGATACAGGAGTAATAAACCATCTTCTTTGGCGTGGTTTGCCATTAGTTTTTGTACGTCATCGAATTGATGACTGATACTGGTACCGATGGTTAATGGCAAGGCAAAACGCGATAGCTCACGGTGTTTTTCGTATACCACTTGGTTGAGGATAATCAACAATTTTGACAACAACACCGCTGCCAGTGGCAATTGCTCCGCTTTACCTGCTAGATGAATGACTGCGCCATTGGCATTAAAATGCGAGTTGTCTTTGATATACACGTCTTTGATATAGCGATTTAACACATTGTTTGAGGAATTAAATAAGCTGTTTGATGCGCGCATCAATAGCTGATTACACAATTGAAAATACGGTTTTGCAACTTCAGGTGCCACCCGTTTTAGCAGATGATACTGGTCGTAAAAATGAATTTGTAATTCAATTTCAGGCTGTTTTTGGCTGTCTACTATATTT
>NZ_DALZSV010000008.1:0-65560 GCF_032014955.1 Moraxella sp. CTOTU47724 | reverse complement strand
TAAAATATAAAACCCACCGAAGTGGGTCTATATGACTGCTTACTGCTTATCGTTTAGGCTTTGGGTAAAGTCACGCCCATTTGACCTTGGTATTTACCACCACGGTCTTTGTAGGAAGTTTCGCATACATCATCGGCATCACTTTGGAAAAATAGCATTTGCGCCACGCCCTCACCGGCATAGATACGCGCGGGCAAGTTGGTGGTATTACTAAATTCAAGCGTTACATGCCCTTCCCATTCTGGCTCAAGCGGCGTGACATTGACAATAATACCGCAGCGCGCATAGGTAGATTTTCCCAAACAAATGGTCAATACATCGCGGGGAATACGAAAATACTCGACAGTACGAGCCAAGGCAAATGAGTTGGGCGGGATGATACATTCATCGCCCACGATATCAATAAAGCTACGCTCATCAAAGTTTTTTGGGTCAACGATGGCAGAATGGACATTGGTAAATACTTTAAATTCGCGCGCGCAGCGGACATCATAACCATAGCTTGAGGTGCCGTAGCTGACCAATTTTTGTCCCTGCTCGCCCACACGTACTTGACCTGCTTCAAATGGCTCAATCATGCCATGCTCTTGTGCCATTTGGCGTATCCAGCGGTCGGATTTGATCGACATTTTGTTTCCTCAAATTTCAAATTTAGGCAGAATTATACTGTAATTTGCTACACATAGGCGAAAAAAAACGGCTTTCGAGTGAGAGCCGTTTTTTTTGGTGAGAAAATTAACTCATCCGCAATTTATCAAAGGTCAATTTATTTTGGGCATCGACATCTACTTTGATGGTATCGCCCGCCACAAACTCGCCCGATAACAATTTGACTGACAGCGGATTTTCGATTTCCTGCTGGATGGCGCGTTTTAGCGGTCTTGCACCATACACAGGGTCATAACCCACAGCGACCAATTGACTCATGGCTTCATCTGACAATACAATATTCATGTCACGCTCTTGAAGACGTTTGCGTAAACGTGAGAGTTGAATATCTGCAATACCCGCCATTTGCTCTTGCCCTAATGGATGGAACACCACGATTTCATCAATACGATTAATAAACTCTGGGCGGAAATGCTGATTGACTGAATTCATCACTGCCGCTTTGATTTCTTCGTAGCTATCGCCTGCCATCTCTTGGATTTTATGCGAACCAAGGTTTGAAGTCATGATAATGACAGTGTTTTTAAAGTCCACAACGCGACCTTGGCTGTCGGTCAAGCGACCATCGTCTAGCACTTGCAGTAGGATATTAAACACATCAGGATGCGCTTTTTCTACTTCATCAAACAATACCACACTGTAGGGGCGGCGGCGTACGGCTTCGGTCAACACCCCACCTTCTTCATAACCCACGTAGCCTGGGGGTGCGCCGACAAGACGGCTGACACTGTGTTTTTCCATAAATTCAGACATATCAATACGAATCATGGCATTTTCATCATCAAACAGGAAACTTGCCAACGCTTTGGTCAATTCAGTTTTACCCACGCCTGTCGGACCTAGGAACAAGAACGAACCGCTAGGACGATTGGGGTCAGACAGCCCGGCACGACTACGGCGCACGGCATTGGCGACTGCTTGTACCGCTTCATCTTGACCGACTACGCGCTCATGCAGTTTTTCTTCCATGTGCAGCATTTTTTCACGTTCGCCTTGCATCATTTTGGTAACAGGGATGCCTGTTGCAGCAGCAACGACTTCAGCGATTTCATTTTCGGTGACTTTATTACGTAGCAGTTTGACGCTTGGCGCTTCCCCTGCTTGCTCTTTTTGCTCAGCCAAGTCAGAGTCTTTAATACGTTTTTCCAGTTGTGGAATGGTTTCGTATTGCAGTTTTGACATGGTCTCGTAGTCACCTTCACGCTGGGCTTTTTCATAGGCGATACGTGCTTTATCAAGCTCGTCTTTGAGCTGTTGGCTACCTTTAACGAGGGCTTTTTCTGCTTGCCAAATTTCATTTAAATCTGCGTATTCTTTTTCAAGCTCGCTGATTTGGGTGTCGAGCAGTTTTAGCTGTGATTTTGCGCCTTCGTCATCTTCATGCTTTAAGGTTTCACGTTGCATTTTGAGCTGAATCAAACGGCTGTCTAGTTTGCCCAAGGCTTCTGGTTTACTATCAAGTTCCATTTTTAGACGGCTAGCTGCTTCATCCACCAAATCAATGGCTTTGTCAGGGAGCATACGGTCAGTGATATAACGGTTACTCATCCGCGCCGCGGCAATAATCGCACTGTCTTGGATATCAACCCCATGATGCAGTTCATAGCGCTCTTTTAAACCGCGCAAAATGGCAATGGTATCTTCCACCGTAGGCTCATCAACCAATACTTTTTGAAAACGACGCTCAAGGGCAGCATCTTTTTCGATATATTGGCGGTACTCATCAAGGGTAGTCGCGCCCACGCAGTGCAGCTCGCCACGCGCTAACGCAGGTTTGAGCATATTACCCGCATCCATCGCGCCATCGGCTTTACCCGCACCGACCATAGTATGAATTTCATCAATGAATAAAATGACTTGCCCTTCGCTTTTTGCTAGGTCATTAAGTACCGCTTTTAGGCGTTCTTCAAACTCACCACGGAATTTTGCGCCCGCTATCAGTGCCCCCAAATCAAGCGATAATACACGTTTGTTACGCAAGCCTTCTGGCACGTCACCATTGACGATTTTTTGTGCCAATCCTTCGACAATGGCAGTTTTACCCACACCCGGCTCACCAATGAGCACAGGGTTGTTTTTGGTACGGCGTGACAATACTTGAATGGTACGGCGGATTTCGTCATCGCGCCCAATCACGGGGTCAAGTTTGCCCGATTCGGCACGTGCGGTTAAATCGATGGTATATTTGTTTAAGGCATCACGTTGGTCTTCGCTATTTTGTGTATCCACTTTATCACCCCCACGAATAAAATTAATGACTTGTCTTAGTTTTGGCTCATTGACCCCTGCTTTTGCAAGCAGTTTTGCGGTATCGCCCGTCTCTGCTAGGGCAACCAGCACCCAATCGGTGGATAAAAACTGATCGCCCGCTTTTTGCGCATGACGCTCGGCTAGATTTAAAATCTTAACCGTATTTGGGCTAAGATTGACATCACCTGTGGGTGTACCAATCACCGCTTGGTTGTTGAGCGATTGTTGTACGTCTGTTTTTAACTGACTTAAGTTTGCGCCTGCTTGTTCATACACATTGGCATTACTCGGTTCATTGAGTAGCACTGACACTAAATGAATCGGCTCAATCGCGGTATGATCACGAGTGACAGCGAGCGTTTGTGCCTGCTGAACCGCGTTTTGTAAGGCATTGGTAAATTTATCAAATTGCATTATTATTTTTCCTTTTAGCTTTTAACTAATTAGCTTTGAACTAAAATTGATATGGTGTTTTGATAAATCGTTTCAATATCCATCTTTAAAATTTTTTAATTGTCAATTTTTTTTTGAAGATTGATGGTAGCTATGTTTTCGATTACCACTTGGGTCAATAGCTTACAAAATTCATCGTGTTACTTATCAAAAATTGACAATAAAAATGTAGATAAAGTCATGGATAACCAAAGCTTGGCTTAATATATAACTTCCAAAGGGATACACCTAATCAGTTTTACTGACTGAGTTTTTGTTGTTGGCTGATATGCGTTTCCTTTTAATACCTAATAGCGAATTAGCGGCTTGATTTTTATTAGCCGCCTTGACCGTTATTTTTTAAAAAAATTACGCGAACCAAAGTTTAAGCCATAGCTAAAAATTGATACTAAAATTTTATGGACAATTATTAAAATTATATAATATTTTCAATGGTTTATTTTAAGATTACTTACATTACATTAACCTATCTACTACATGAATAGACAACAACCATGCATGGCGCATGTTACTCTGCACAACATCAAATGATAACGCCCCATAACATATTAGTTCAGTGGCGCTGCTTTATTTGGTGAAATAACAGTCAAAAAACAATAACATCAAAACAATAACCAGGAGTAATACCCATGCGTGCATTAACCTACCACGGTGCCAAAGATGTTCGAGTCGACAATGTTCCCGACCCACAATTACAAGCCAAAGATGATATTATCTTAAAAGTCACTGCTACCGCCATTTGTGGCTCGGACTTACATTTATACCGTGGCAAAATCCCTGCGACCGAAGAAGGCGATATTTTTGGTCATGAATTTATGGGGGTTGTCGAAGAAGTGGGCGCTGAGGTCACGGCGGTAAAAAAAGGTGATCGCGTGGTGATACCCTTTGTAATTGCCTGTGGTAGCTGCTTTTTTTGTCAAAATGATTTGATGGCAGCCTGTGAGACCACCAATGAGGGTCCCGGCGCGGCGATGAACAAAAAGCTTATTCCGCCACCTTCGGCATTGTTCGGTTTTAGTCATTTATATGGCGGTGTGCCGGGTGGACAAGCAGAATATGTGCGTGTGCCAAAAGCCAATTTTGGTCCTTTCAAAGTTCCAGGTTCATTGCCTGATGAGAAAGTGTTGTTCTTATCGGATATTTTGCCGACTGCATGGCAAGCGGTGACGAATGCCAACGTCACCAAAGGTTCGACTTTGGCTATCTATGGTGCAGGACCTGTGGGCTTGCTATCAGCTGCTTGTGCCAAAATGTTAGGCGCGGCACAAATATTCATCGTTGACCACAATGACTATCGTCTGCAATACGCACAAGATACATATGGCGCAATTCCTGTCAATTTTGACAAAGTTGATGCCGCAGAAGCCATTATTGAGCAAACTGCGGGGCATCGTGGTGTCGATGCGGTGATTGATGCTGTTGGTTTTGAATCAAAAGGTAGCATAGTTGAAACGGTATTAACGACGCTTAAGCTTGAAGGCTCAAGTGGCGCGGCATTACGCCAGTGTATGGCAGCGGTACGCCGTGGTGGTACAGTCAGTATTCCTGGGGTGTATGCAGGTCCAATTCATGGTTTCTTGATGGGTGATGCGTTTGACAAAGGATTAACCTTTAAAATGGGTCAAACTCATGTACATAAATACTTGCCACAACTGCTGGAACATATTGAAAATGGGGATTTATCGCCTGAAGCGATTATTACCCATCGTATGAATCTATCGGATGCGGCAAAAGGTTATGAAATCTTTGAAAAACGTGAAGAAGAATGTCGAAAAGTGATTTTGACGCCGTAATTTTACCTTGTCATGGATAGATTTAGCATGGTTAATTTAGAATGATAAAATGAGCGTTAATCAGCTTGATACCATGATTAAGCATTCCATCACTAGCCCCTCACAACTTTTAGCCAATAATTTAGCCAAAGTTGTGCAAGGGGTTGGTGATTTTTTGCTATTGTTAGATATTGATGGGACGCTTAGTGAATTTCACTCCGATCCCCAACAAAGTTTTATCAGCAATGATAATTTAGCAATTTTAGCGCAGTTACAAAATCATCTACCCCTTTGGCTAGTAACAGGGCGGTCGGTTGCTGATGCTAGACGTTTGACAGCGCCGTTAAAACTGCCGGTGATTGGTAGTCATGGTTTGCAATGCGATACTCTAATCGATAGCTATTGTTTGGTGGATATTGATTCAGCGCAGCTACAACAAATTATTCAAAGCGTCATTAACGCCACTAGTGATCATCCACACTGGCGCATTGAGCAAAAACCTTTTGGTGTGGCACTGCATTTTCGTGAGCATCCCGAACTTGCCGATAACGCTTTAACCATTATGCAAGCTATTGGGCATGATTTTAATGATTGGCAACTTAAAGCGGGCAAATGTGTGTATGAGCTATTGCCGCAAGGGGTCGATAAAGGCAGTGCCATTAACCATGTTTTAAAACACTATCACCCTCATTGCCGTCCGATATTTATCGGCGATGATGTGACCGATGAAGCAGGATTTATTGCCGTACAAAGTTATGGTGATACATCAAATAAGAAAGGTAGTGATATCAAAGGAATTGGTGTCAAAGTCGGTTGTGAACCCACCCATGCGCATTATTATGTGAGCGACGTCTCAGCCGTTACCGCGTTACTTCAAGGATTATTGACCCTATGTCAAAGTTGATTGTGTTATCGAATCGGGTTAATTTACCTAGTAAAAAGTCACCTAAAGCTGTGGCAGGCGGGTTGGCAGTAGCGCTTCAAGAAGCCCTTGCCAAAGATGGCGGTATTTGGGTCGGTTGGAACGGTCAAGTAGTGACAAATATCAGCGATATGCCCGATACCGTCAATCAATTTGCGACTGAGCAGCATGATAAAGTCACCTATGTCACGACGGCTTTTTCACCCATACAATATGAAAAGTATTATTGTGGTTACGCCAATAATCGACTTTGGGCGGGGATGCATGACCGCACGGATTTGATTGTATCAAGTAGTGAAGATTTTAGCGTTTATCAAGCTGTCAATCGTATGTTTGCCAAACAACTACAGCAAATAGCGCAGCCTGACGATATGATTTGGATACAAGATTATCATTTTTTTGCGGTAGCAAGGCATTGCCGTGACTTAGGCATGAAACAGCGCATTGGCTTTTTTTTGCATATTCCATTTCCCCAGTTATGGGTATGGGATTTTTTGACCTATGGTCAAACTTTAATCCATCAATTACTCGATTATGATGTGGTTGGATTACAAACCCAACCAGACGCTCAAAATTGTGTCGCGGTGATTGAGCAGCTACTCCCCCACGCCATCCAGATTACGCAAACAAATGCGCGTACACTGATTACCCATGGCAATCATACCACCTTAATACAAGCCTATCCGATTGGTATCAATCCCGTCTATATTCATAAGCTTGCCAGTCAACCGCTGTCTGACCTAGCTGTGTTAAAAAGTCTCACTTCAACTATCACCACGATTGTAGCGGTGGAACGACTGGATTACACCAAAGGTATTCCCGAACGCTTACAAGCTTTTGCCGCCTTTTTGCAGCGTTATCCGCAATATCTTGAACGGATTCAGCTGTATCAAATTGCTTGCCCATCCCGTCTTGATATTGAGACTTATCAACAGTTACGACAACAAGTGCATACCCTAGTTGAGCAAATTAATAGCCAATTTGCTACTGCCAGTTGGCAACCGATTATCTATCAAGAAGACCCCGTCAGTCATGACAATTTAATGCCGTTATTTAGGCAATGCCAAATTTGTTGGGTTAATTCGCTAAAAGACGGCATGAATTTGGTGGCAAAAGAATACATTGCCGCACAGGATGAACAAAACGCAGGGATTTTAATTTTGTCTAAAAATGCGGGGGCAGCGCACCAACTTCAGCAAGCTATCTTGGTCGACCCTACTGACAACGACAGCATGATAGAGGGATTATACCAAGCATTAACCATGACCAAACAACAACGGGAACAACATCACCAATCGCTACTACAGGGCATTTATGAGACCGATATTGACACGTGGCGAGCGCATTTTTTGGCAGATTTGACCCACATGGATAAAATTCTATAACCCAATAAAACAGATAATAAAATAGACAACAAAACAGCCAATGAGAAATTCACAATGACACCAGTGTTGGATCATGCTTTACCTACCGACTATCACCAATCAGACTTGGGCAAATTAATCACCGCTATTTTGCAAGACTTTCGCAGAACGGTTGATACATCACCTAAACTAAGCGATGCTGCTTATGTGACACAATTAAAGCAAACTTTGTCGCAGTTGGTGCTTTTGTCCGCTCAAATTGCCTTGCCCGCAAACGGTCATACTTTACAGCGCTGGCAAGTATTAGCACAGGTTGCTGCTTGTGATTTGAACTTGGTCAAATTTTTTGAGTCGCATCTTGATGCATTGGCGATTCTGGCAGAATTGGGCGTGGACGATATCGCTGAAGGCCTATGGGCAGTATGGGCAGCAGAAGGCGGTGATGAGCCACTGCGTTTTGATGGCGAAACATGCACGGGACAAAAACTGTGGTGTTCGGGTGCGACCTTTGTCGATCATGGCTTGGTCAGTTTCCGAGATACCCATAATAACGCCCAATTGCTGATGTTAGCCATGAAGCAACCGCAAATCACCATTGATGACAGCGGTTGGTATGCGGTAGGTATGCCCTACACGGCGACAGCCACGCTCCATCTAAAAGGCGCTAACGCCACCCAAATCATATCAAATGCGATTGCCAAAGGTAGCAGCCCTTATCTTGACCGCCCAGGATTTTGGCAGGGTGCAGCAGGGGTAGCGGCTTGTTGGTATGGCGCGGCAGCCCAGTTGGCACAGTTTTTATTGGACAGTTATCAGCAAAAACCCCAAGCCTTTAAAGCACTTTATCTTGGCGAAGTGTCGCAAGCACTCAGTGTCACCCAAGCGTACTTTTATCAAGTTGCGCAATTAATCGATAGTGAGCCTAGCCAAAGTCATGCACTCGCCATCCGTATCTTAAGAGCGCAAGTGGAGACTACCGCCATGCTAGTGCTTGAAAAAGTGGGTAAAGCCTTGGGCGCAACGCCTTATTGCAAAAACGCCCATTTTGCACGGCTAGCAGCAGATTTATCGGTATTTATCCGTCAAACCCATGGCGCATTTGACAGTGAAGCGATTGGCAAATTGACTGCCGAACAGCTAGGCGATTCACAAGGGGCATTATGGCAACTGTAGATTCTAAGCCCGCCCCACTGCATCCGATTGTGGGTGACCGTTTAATTGCTGGCGACGGCACATCTGCACAAGACTGGCAAGCGTGGCAAGGGTTAGACAGTCTCACCAGACTCGATATATCGACCCATTTTCCCAAACATCGGCGTGTGTGTATTTTTGCGCCGCACCCAGATGATGAGATTTTGGGCTGTGGTGGGCTGCTGCAAGCGTTGGTGGCTCAAGGCAATCAAGTATTGATTGTTAGTGTCACCCAAGGCGAGAAAAGCCACCCTAACTCACCGCTGTATCCGACCGACAAACTGGCAAAAATTCGAGCACTTGAAAGTCAGCTTGCGCTTGAAACGCTCGATAGCAGTTTGGATTTGCCCAATGTGTCGATGACGAGCTTAAATTTTCCTGATGGTGAAGTTTTTGGCCGACAAGTGGATTTTTTTGACAAGTTAACATCGCTGATTCAGCCCGCTGATATTTTAATCACCCCATTTGCATACGATGGTCATCCCGACCATGAAGGCACTGGGCAAGTGGTGCAGCGTTTTGCCAATGCTTTTAAAAGCCGCCTAAATTTAACTTGCTATCACGTGCTGATCTGGGCATGGCATTGGGCAAAACCTGGCGATAGCCGTATTCCCTGGCACAAGGCATGGCGATTTGATTTAAGCGAATTGCAGGCGCAGCGAAAAAATTATGCCATGCGCTGTTTTAGCAGTCAAATCTATGCTGACCCAACAACGGGAACAGCGCCTATTTTGTCAGATACCACGTTAACTAGGCTTAGCCAACCGTTTGAGGTATATCTTCATGACTGATGTGTCAGCGTATTTTGCCCAAATTTATGCCGATAGTAGCGACCCTTGGCAATATGAAAAACGCTGGTATGAAGTGCGAAAACGCGCGATTTGCTTGTCATTGTTGCCCTACCCACATTTTGCCAAGGCGATTGAACTGGGCTGTAGCAATGGTGTATTTAGTGAGCAGTTAGCCCAGCGCTGCGATTATTTACGGTGTGTGGATGGGCAGCTTGAGGCAGTCGAACTTGCCAGTGAGCGTCTGCAAAACCAGGCGCATGTGCAGGTGATGCAAGGCTTGATACCGCAGGATTTACCCAGTGAGCGATTTGATTTGATTGTGGTCAGTGAGATTTTATACTACTTGGCGCCTGACGCACTGACCGAAGTCATCGCTTGGCTAAACAGCGCATTAACCGACAATGGTGTGATTTTAGCTTGTCATTGGCGCTATCCGATTGACGGGTTTCAACTGACAGGCGAAACAGTCCACGACAGTTTGCAACAACAGCTGCACTACCCTCAGCAAAGTCATGTGATTGACCAAGATTTTTTGTTGACCATTTGGCAAGCCAATCACCAAAGCCTTGCCAAGCAAGAAAATCTAGTGGAATAACTGAGAAAAACATCATGCCAAATACTCCAGCCCCACAGCGGCGACCCAAAAAAATCGGCATAGTCATCCCTGCCCATAATGAAGCCGATAACATCAGTGCGTGTTTGGATGCGATTAAACAGGCGATTGCTCAGCTATCAAGCGACATAGCGGTACAAATGGTGGTCGTGCTAGATAGCTGTGATGATGATACCTTATCAAAAGTACAAAACGCCCACGTAGACTGGATGCGCTGTGAGTTTCGCTGTGTGGGTAAAGTCAGGGATTTGGGCGTGCGCTACTTAATAGAACAAGGGGCTGATTGGATTGCTTGCACCGATGCCGATAGTATAGTGGAAGCTGATTGGTTAGTTGCACAAATCAAACACCTAAAAGCCGAACCCACAACTATGCCCACAGCTATGATATGTGGCGTAGTGAGTGTCGATTGTTGGGATGCGTTGTCAGAGAGTACCAAACAGCAATACCTCGCCCATTATCAAGATTGTATGAATCATCGCCATATTCATGGGGCGAATTTGAGCTTTGCCAGTCAAGATTATCTGGCGGTGGGTGGTTTTGATGAATTAACTTGCCATGAAGATGTGGGTTTGGTGAAAAAATTTGAGCAAGCCAATTTACCCATTATTTGGAGTAATTTGGTACGCGTGATGACCAGTAGTCGCCTTGACGCCCGCGCTGATGAAGGATTTGCCCATTTTTTAAGGGGGTTAGAGAATCAGCCCTTGTTTTAACTGAAAACCAGCCTTTGAATGAAATAAAGGTAAAAAGTTGGCTTTAACACAGTTCACTTACAAAACTATTGTGATATTCCTTGCTATCTGCCTGTATTACTATATACTGGACAACAGCTAGAAAGCAGTCAGAAGTTTCAATCGCATTACATTAAGTCTATTCTAAGTTCGTTTCCATTACGCTTGTGTCCTAGATTTTAAGTGAATCGTGTATCAAAACTGCCGCAATTCTTTCATACCGAATAGAATCGTGTTGTGGCTTAGTTCCAGCTTTAGGGTCAGATGACCACTTTTAAAATCTATTTAATCAAGGACAATCCTATGTCAAATACTGTAAACGGCACCGTAAAATGGTTTAACGAATCAAAAGGCTTCGGCTTTATCGAACAAGACAATGGCGGCAAAGACGTTTTCGCACATTATAGCCAAATCGCAAGCTCAGGTTTCAAAACATTGAGCGAAGGTCAACGCGTATCTTTCGTTGTGACCCAAGGTCAAAAAGGCGACCAAGCTAGCAATATCGTTGCTATCTAAGGTTAGCTAAGCCTACTATCGTAAATGGTTTGATAACGCGTGGCGTGAATAACGCTGCATTGATTGATTAGCCATTTGCCTAGATATCAGAAAATAGCTATCAAAAAAGCGCTTATTTATTATAAGCGCTTTTTTTGTGTCTTTTGCTCACCCAACTTTTTGGCTGCCTCGGCCGATAATTTGTGGGCTGCTGTGTGCGGTTAAAAAAGGTTATTGCGCATCCACTTTACGTTTTTTTTGAAGTTTTCGTTGTAAAGTGCGCCGGTGCATTTTGAGTACCCTCGCCGCTTCACTGATATTGCCTTGGCATTCATCTAATACTTGGTGGATGTATTCCCATTCGTGATGTTCAAGTGACAAACGTTCATCTGTGGCACTACCGATTGACTTTGTAGGGGTTGCTACGATGTCCAATACTTTATAGATGTCATCCAGGCTACACGGCTTAGGCAAATAATGATACGCGCCCATTTTGACTGCACTGACGGCGGTCGCAATGCTGGCATAGCCAGTAAGCATTAAAATTTTGGCGGTGGGGGTAATAGCGAGCAAAGGCTCAATCAGATGAATACCATTGTCATCACCGATGTTGAGATCCAATACAATAAACTTGGGTAATTGCTTCTTTGCCAGTTGTAGCGCGCTATCGGCATTGCTGGCCGTTAATACCTGATTGCCCTGTTTTTCCAATGACTTTTTTAAAATACGGCAAAACACCTCATCATCATCAATGATAAGCCATGTCTCTGTTAACAGGGATGGGTGTTGCAATCTAGTCTCCTACAACAAACTGGCGGGCGCATCGATTACTGGTAAAGTTATCTTTACGCACGTACCTGAATCATCTAACCTTTTTTTCACGGGTGAATTTTGCTTATTGGTCAGCTCAAGGTGTCCGCCAACATATTCTATAACCGTTTTGGCAATCGTCAAGCCAAGCCCTAAGCCATGATCAGATTCGATGGCGATTTGGTGTTGGATACGCTGTACCATGCTACTGTCGATACCCTGTCCGTTGTCTTCAATAATAATCATCACGTTTTGAGCAAGCTGTACGCTAATACTAAGCATTGTGGCTTGTGCCTGCATGGCATTATTGAGCATATTCATCACAATAGAATACAGCTGTTCTTCACTCAAGGGCACATCGATCGGTTGTGGTGGTACATTGAGTGCTACTTCAACATGGGGGTTGATAAATTGCCAATCATTGACGACTTTGGGCAATAGCGTTTGTAAATTTGATGACGTTACCCATGCCAATGGCTCTGATTGCGCTGGCGGGAGCGCATTGGATTGGATATGGGATTTGAGCTTGTGCAGCGATTGGCGGCAGACGTCGATTTGTGACTGTAACAGTTTTATGTCATCCAATAACTCGTCGTCTTCCTCTAATTGCTGGGCAATGTCATCGCTCAGTAATTGCATCGATGCAATCGGCGTGCTCATCTCATGGGCGATATTGGCAGCAAGACTACTGATGGCAAGCAACCGACGTTGTTGGTGAATCGCTTGCTGCGCTTGCTCAAGCGCCTGATAACTGCGGCTCATCGCTTGTTTAAAATAAACCGTTAAAGCAGTGAACATGATGGCGGCAAAAATAAACACCCCAAACATACCCAGTAAATGGAGTTTTTGACCCACCGCATGATCATGGTGGCTAAGGGTCAGCGGCACATAGCAATACCATAACAGCGTATATAGCCCAACTGACAGCATCGACAAGCTGATGATGTGCACGGTGCGCATCACCATAGACGCCACAGCAATCACCGTCAAAAATAAGGTAATTAACGGATTGGCGGCGCCACCTGAATAATAAATAAAGGCTGACCACGCCAGTAAATCCCCGATAAATCCCGCCATTGTGACCCAAGAGTGTTGTGGGTTAAATTGTCGAATAGCCATTAGGCGTTTAGTTAGCTCAACGCTGACCCCATACATAATGGTAATCGTGAGTAGATGAGTGATTTGCTGTTTGGCAACGCCCCACTGGTCGGCACAAATCATGGCGGCGACCATAATAGCTAACCAGGTATAGCGAGCAATCATGGGGGCTTTTGCGACGTTGTTGATGGCTTGATGCATGGACAAACTTTTGAAGAACCATAAAACAAGATTTTAGCATGAAACAAGCCATCAGCTGCCAAGGCGTTGTTGATTATGCTGAGACTTTAAAATTTTTTTAAACATGGGCTTATAAAAATTTGGTCATAACTTTAAGCGGCAATATTTTCATACCAATCCCAATCGGCAGCCAAGGCCATGCTGGGACAAAGGCTTCATTTACTTTGGCTTCAATCGCTTCGACAATCGCTTCGACACCCTCTTGTTCTGTACTTTCAAACGGCAAATATTTGGCACCGATATTAAGCTCGGTACGGATATAACCAGGGTAAATCGTGGTGACAGTAATCGGACGTTTTTCCTGCATCATATCAGCGCGAATGCCTTCGGCTAAATTTGCCAGTCCCGCCTTGGCAGCGGCATAGGTGGTAAGATGACGGGGCAAACCGCGCACCGCTGACATACTTGAGATGACCACCAACTGACCGCTGTTTTGGGCACGGAAAATCTTCATCGCCGCCTCACACTGGGCAATCGCCGCGATAAAATTGACTTCAGCGGTATGGCGATTGGTCTCAAAGCGTCCATGACCAATGACTCGGCTATCGCCCACCCCTGCATTGACGATAATTTTATCAATGGTTTTACCTCGGGTTTTGCAGTCACTCACAAAGCTATCAAATACCGTAAAAATCTGATTATAATCGGTGACATCCAAAGTTTTGACAGCGACTTTGATAGGGTACTTGCTTTCAATGTCTTGCTTTAACGCATTTAATCGCTCTTCTCGTCTGGCGCAAATTGCCAAATCATAGCCTAGATAAGCAAATCGGCGTGCCATCATCGCGCCAATCCCTGAACTAGCACCGGTAATCAATACGGTTTTGCCTTGACCGATACCTTGTAGCTCAGCTAATGAGCGTCGATTAACCAGTTTTTTCATCACAAATTGACCGTATTTATCAATTTTTTGTAGCGCGTTTTCAAGTTTTTTCATCGTTTGCTTGCCTGTACCACTCAGTTATCGTAACAATAAATAAAAAATCATCAAAGAGTCGCTGATTTTATCACTACGACCCTTGTCTAGCCTACTGCAAATATCGCTATAGGCGTTAAATACATAAGATAAACAAGGATGGTGATAGGGTTAACGATGACTGACAGCGTTTATGCCAACCCATTGACCCATGTCAGTGGGGCGTTTTTCATCCAGTCACTTATCAGTGTCCAGGGTTGTTCAGGGACACACGCTTCATCAGGCTCGCCTTCAATCGCGATTGCCAATGCTTTGGTACCGATTTCTTCACTCACTTCAAAGGGTAACGGTTTAGCACCTTCATTAATCTCAGTGCGTATATACCCTGGATAAATCGTTGACACTTTAATCGGTAACTCAGATAGCAGCATATCGGCGCGAATCCCTTCAGCAAGCTTTGCAATCGCTGATTTACTTGCCGCATAAACTGACATATGTTTTGGTAGACCACGAAACGCCGACATACTTGAGATAACCACCAAATGACCGCTATTTTGGGCGCGGAAAATTTCCATCGCTGCTTCACACTGGGCAAGACCTGAGATAAAATTGATTTCGGCAGTTTTGCGATTAATCTCAAAATTACCCTTGCCAATGCGGCGTCCCTCACCGACCCCTGCATTGATGATGATACGATCAAGCTTGCCAAACTCTTGGGCAAATTCATGAAACACTTTAAAAACCTGCGTATAATTAGTTACATCGAGTGCCTTGACACTAACTTTAATCGTCGGATTATCCGCTAATAGGTTGGCTTTGAGTTGTTCTAGGCGTTCGGTACGGCGCGCACAAATTGCCAGATTATAGCCCATGCAAGCAAAATGGGTCGCCATGCCTGCCCCAAGGCCTGAGCTTGCGCCAGTAATCAAAATGGTTTTGCCCTTACCCACTTGGTTATCGATAAAAGGCGATAAGTCAGTGTTAGGGGGTGTCATTGTGGTTTGAACTTGCTGCAGTAATTCCGGTAGTGTTTGCATTATTTCATCCTTAATTATTTGTTAAATTTTTTTAAACGTTAAACTGATAAGCTAAACCTTAGCGCCAAGTCACCATCTGCTCGCCTTGTTGATACAAATAGCTAAACTCATTAAAGGTTTGTAAAAAAACACCTTGGTCACTCACGCGAAATTGGTGAACACTGGCATTGGCGATATGCCAGTTCAAATCAAAAGCTTGGACATCTGATAGTTTCATCACTTGCTGCATGATACTGGCAATCACGCCACCTGAGGTAAATACCATCGCATGTTCATGCTCGCCAGTTTGCGCCATCAAACGCTCAAAACCGTTCCAGGTGCGCTGTAAAAAGTGTTGCCAACTTTCATCATAATCACTGTCGTACTGACCGCTTTGCCAACGGCTCATGGCTTGGGTAAAAATCTCAGTAAAGCTAATTTCAGGGTGTGTTTGACTGGACAAATACGCCATAAAACTGGCTTTATCCGCAAATGGCAACCCCGCTTTATAAAGAATTTGCTCATGATTAAACTCATTAAAACTGCTATCTTCACCCAACAATAGCGGCATGGTCAAACTGGGATTTGCCTGATTTTTTAAAGCGTTTTGCACATGGTGGGTGATTTCGGTCAGTTCAATGCCTTCACGGGTGACATAATAATGGCTTAAAAAATGCTTGAGACTGTCTTTTTGCCGCGCCATACTGCCTGACATCAGCGCGTGCACTTGCCGACCGGACTGGCGAAAACTATCACCAAGCCACTGGGTCTGAGCGATACCTTTTGGGGACAGTTGGTCGTAATTGTCTGCGCCAAATGACGCTTGCCCATGACGGACAAGGCTGATGAGCTTCATGAAAACCCCTATGATTTATTGTTATTTTTTTCGATAAGTTCGATACAGCGGTCGTGCAAGGCGTTGACTATCACGCCAAAATCTTTAAACGCCGGGTTGTCGGTCTGCCCATGATAATAGCGGTAATAAATCTGCTGTGCAATCGCTGCCAAACGAAACGCCCCAAACACTTCATAAAAGCGCCAGTTATCCACTTTCAAGCCTGTTTTTTGCAGGTAATATTCGACCACTTCGCCACGGGTCATCATGCCTGGCAGATTGGTCGGCTGACGGCGCGTAGCTTTCATCACCGCATTGTCATCGGCTTGAATCCAGTAAGCTAACGCACAGCCCAAATCCATCAAGGGGTCGCCTATCGTTGCCATTTCCCAGTCGAGCACGCCAATGATGTTGGTTGGATTGTTTGGGTCTAAAATCACATTGTCAAAACGCCAGTCATTATGAATCACGCTAGTTTTAACATCGGTTGGGGTGTTGGCTGTTAACCACTGACGCACATCGGCAAAATCAGGCACATCAGGCGTGCGGGCTTGCTCATAGCGTTTATCCCAGCCCATGACTTGACGCTCGCAGTAGCCTTCGCCTTTGCCAAGTGCGACCAAATCAGGATTTTGGGTGTAATCGACCTTGTGTAAATCAATCAACGCATCGACTACCTGCCTGCACAGCTCGCTGACTTGCTGTTCGCTTAACGTCAACGCTTTTGGCAAATTGGCACGGGGAATAATGCCCTCGATGCGATCCATGACATAAAAATCGCAACCAATCACGCGGTCATCGGTACACAGGGCGACCATATTGGGGACGCGTGGGTATTGTGATTGCAGTGCTTTTTGAACTGTGTACTCACGTACCATATCATGGGCGGATTTGGCTTTGGTACCTTTGGGTGGGCGTCGTAAAATTAAATCACGGTTGGCATATTTTAGGCGGTATGTCCAGTTGGATGCGCCCCCTGAAAACTGGGTAACTTCTGGCTCACCTTGCAAAGCGATGCCTTGGCTCATTAAATACTCGGTGACCGCATTGCTGTCAATCTCTTCGCCTTTGCGTACTGGGTTCGCAGTATCAAGCATAATTTCATCCTTGTTTCTTATTTTGTTTTTTAACTTGTATTTTAACTTGTATTTTTAACTAGGTAAAATAGCAAAATGACGTAACCTGACATTACGCCTTTTCTGTTAGCTAGCTATCCTTTTTATTAACTAGCTATTAGCTATTTGGTCGTCGCTTGTTGGCGTTTTTTCACTTCCAGTTTGGCAATCATGCCTTTATGCACTTCGTCAGGTCCATCGGCAAGGCGTAGGCTACGGGCTTGGTTAAAGAACATCGGCAGCAACGTATCTTGGCTCACACCCATCCCCCCATGTAGCTGAATCGCCATATCGACGACTTCTTGTAATACCGTTGGGGCGACCACTTTAATCGCTGAGATTTCGGTCAACGCCGCTTTGGTGCCAAGTTTATCCATTTTATAGGCGGCATACAGGGTTAACAGACGCGCTTGGTCAATTTTGACACGGGCGTCAGCGATACGTTCACGGTTGCCACCTAAATCAAGCAGCGGTTTACCAAATGCGCTACGGCTTAGCCCGCGATCGATGGCAAGCTCTAGCGATTTTTCTGCCGCGCCAATACAACGCATACAGTGGTGAATCCGACCCGGTCCTAAGCGCCCTTGGGCAATTGCAAATCCCTCGCCTGCCCCGCCGATGACATTGCTAAGCGGTACACGCACGTTGTCAAAACGCATTTCGCCATGTCCATGTGGTGCATCATAATCATTAAACACTTTGAGCATACGTTCAATCTTGACGCCTTTGGCATCTATAGGTACCAGTACCATGGTGTGCTGATGGTGGCGATCTTTGCTCTCATCTGGGGTGTGTGCCATAAAAATAATAAGTTTAGCATTTGGATCGCCCAAACCTGAAGACCACCATTTGCGGCCGTTAAGCACAATTTCATCGCCTTCGACAATCGCCGTGGCTTGCATATTGGTGGCATCACTACTGGCCACTGCAGGCTCTGTCATGCCAAACACGGAGCGAATCTCGCCTGCCAATAACGGCGTTAACCATTGCTGTTTTTGGGCGTCGTTACCGTAGCGCCAAATCAATTCCATATTGCCACTATCGGGCGCATTACAGTTAAACACATGTGGGGCAATGAGGCTTCTGCCAGACAACTCAGCAATATGGGCGTATTCTTGCACGCTTAATCCTTGACCCAGTTGCTCGTCTGGCAAAAACATATTCCATAAATTTTGCGCACGGGCTTTGGTTTTTAATTCTTCAAGTTTGGCAGGCCATTGCCAAGTCGTCCAATCGCCTGTGGGATTAAGCTTATGCGCCGCTTGCCAAAATTCTGCTTCAATCGGTTCGATTTCGGTTTCAATAAATGCTTTGGTACGGGCGATGTAATCTTTTGCTTTATCGCTAAGTTGGAATTCCATTGGGCGTTGTCCTTTTTTGGCTAAAACAATCATTGAATCAGCTTAACGGATTTATTATCATGAATAAAATGATTTTAATTAGTATAATACCATGAATAAAATTCATACCATTGAAAGGTCTTAGCCAAATTATTGAGCAAATAATTGTCCTATACTTGTAAGGTATTATCCATATGTTGCGTAAAAACCCATTAAAGCAGCTTGATTTAAATCTACTTAGGCTATTTATTTATATTTTTGAGCTTAGAAATCTTACCCATACCGCAGAAGCTTTGCATTTGAGCCAATCTGCCATTAGCCATGCGTTAGGTCGGTTACGTCAGGCGCTCGGGGACGAACTTTTTTATCGGGAAAAAGGTGAACTGCACCCCACCCTGTATGCCAAACGTCTATACCCAACGGTCAAACAAAGCTTTGAAAATCTCGAACAAATATTTCAAACTAACCATTCATTGAGCGAGGACAAACTTGGCGAGCTGGCGCAGCAGAGCTTTGCCTCATTGACGATTGCCATGCACGATGAAATTGAATTGATTGTGTTTAACAAATTGGTCAGCCAAATTCATCAAGTCCTGCCCAATTGCCAAATCACCAGTAGCCGGCTCAATCGCTCAGAACTCGCGCATGAACTAAAAGTTGGACAGCTGGATTTTGCCATTGATGTGGCGCGGGTGGTGGATAGTGAGATTGTGCACCGACCCTTGTTGCGAGATGAGTTTGTGCTGGTGTTGTATGCGCCAAATTTTGCCGCTGAATTGGCGAATGAACCGACTATCACCCAAGCTCAGTATTTTGCCAGTCAACATATAACTGTGTCATCGCGGCGGCTAGGTCTGTCGATTGAAGATAGTTTATTGTCCAAAGCAGGTTGGCAGCGGCAGAGTAAAATCCGTTGCCAACATTATGCCACTGCTTTTCAATTGCTAAAACAAGATAAGTTATTGCTCACCTTGCCGCGCCAGTTAGCCACCACATTTTTGCCACCCGCCCAAGGCTGGCAGATTTTGGATTTGCCGATTGAGTTGACTCATATCGAGTTACACGGCTATTGGCACCAACAACAGGTTGACCCGCTGTATGGCTGGCTAAGACAGCAGATTTTTAGTGCGTTTCATTAGCTCGCTGCGCTTAATAATTATTTATAGGCTATTGATGATTTATTCAGACAATAGCTGCTCAATACGGCCAGCGTGACGCTCTTGCTGTTTAGCGAGAGTCAAACGATTGGCGATGATGATTGATTTTAACTCCGCTAATGCCACGTCGAAATTGTCATTAATCACCACATAATCAAAATTCACGTATTGCGACATTTCATTGACCGAACCAGCAAGACGTCTTTCAATCACTTCTTGACTGTCTTGCCCGCGATTGGAAAGCCGCTGGCGCAGCGATTGGCGGTCGGGCGGTAGGATAAAAATGGTCGTGGCATCGGGACGCAATTTTTGCACTTGCAGCGCGCCCTGCCAGTCGATTTCTAAGATGACATCTAAGCCATTGGTCAGCATAAATTCTACTGTGGACTGGGCGGTACCATAGTAGTTTTCAAACACTTCAGCATGCTCCAAAAACTCACCTTGCTTAATCATATCAGCAAATATCTCGCGGCTGACAAAGTGATAATGCTGCCCATCAATCTCACCAGGACGCGGCTTGCGAGTCGAATGCGAGATACTTACCGCCAAGTCATTGGTCGTTGCAATCAGCTGTTTGACCAGCGATGTTTTGCCAGTACCGCTTGCTGCGGTGATGATAAATAATGAGCCTTTGGTCATGACATATCCTTAGGGGTTTGATGAAGTGAGTAGTAGCCATTTTTGAATCGGCTATTTTAGCAATTTTTGCTAAAAATTTCTGCGTAATTTAGCCTTTCAATAGCGATTCGCTGATTTTTTACGTTTAACATATTTTGCGTGTATGAACTCATGGTAAACTAGCCATATGAATCATCAATGACTGAAGAACTGCGTTATGAAAATTTTACTCGCCAATCCCCGTGGTTTTTGTGCTGGGGTCGATAGAGCCATCGAAATCGTCAATGTCTGCCTTGAGCGCTTTGAACCACCTATTTATGTACGTCATGAAGTGGTACACAACAAATTTGTGGTGGAAGACCTTGCCAATCGCGGTGCGGTATTTGTCGAAGAGTTGGATGAAGTGCCGGATGGGGCGATTGTGATTTTTTCAGCGCATGGCGTCTCCAAAGCGGTGGAAGATGAAGCCGAACGCCGTGATTTGACGGTGTTTGATGCCACTTGCCCACTGGTTACCAAAGTCCATATCGAAGTCAATAAATTTGCCAAAACAGGCGTAGATGCGGTGTTGATTGGTCATGCCGGTCATCCAGAAGTAGAAGGCACGATGGGGCGCTTCGATCCACAATACGGTGGACGTATTCACTTAATTGAAGATGTGCTGGATGTTGCCAATCTTGATTTACCGACTGATACTGATTTGGCTTTTGTCACCCAAACCACCCTATCGATGGATGACACCGCAGAAGTGATTGATGCGCTAAAAAATAAATTCCCTAAAATCCATGCGCCGCGTAAAGATGACATTTGTTATGCCACTCAAAACCGTCAAGATGCGGTCAAGGAGCTTGCGGCGCGTTGTCAAGTGGTGTTAGTGGTGGGCTCACCCAACTCATCGAACTCCAACCGCTTGCGTGAACTCGCGGAGCGCTTGGGCGCCAAAGCGCATTTGATTGATAATGCCGGCGAAATGCAAAAAGACTGGTTTGCCGGTGTGGATACGGTGGGTGTTACTGCGGGTGCATCCGCGCCTGAAGTATTGATTCAAGAAGTGTTAGATACCTTACAATCTTGGGGCGGCGAAAAACCTGAAGAATTATCAGGTATTTTGGAAAACGTGACCTTTAGCTTGCCCAAAGCATTGCGTTCACCACAACTGCGTAATCCTAGTGAATCCAAGATTTAAAAGAGATATAGCATCGGATAGATAGCAAGTAAAGCCGGGTATAAGTCTGCTCGGCTTTTTATTGGTCATTTAATTATTGGTGATTTAAACCCTGCTTGCATCATTTTTTTATTATTTAAAAATTAAAAAATTGTGATGCTTATGCTTGAAATAGTTTTAGACTCACCCTAACTATGACAACGAACCATCATAAATTGGGTTAATTATTTTTATTCTTATTTTTAGGAGTTACTTACTATGGCAGATTCAAACAAACCTGAGCCAAAAAAACATAGCTTTGAAGCTGAAGTCGCGCAACTATTACATTTAGTCACCCACTCGCTTTACTCTAATGCGGATATCTTTGTGCGTGAGCTGGTGTCAAATGCGTCTGATGCCTGTGACAAGTTGCGCTTTGAAGGCAATCAAAACGACGCGCTGTATGAAGGTGACAGTGAACTATGCATTCGCATTGATATTGATAAAGATGCCAAAACCATCAGCTTTATTGACAATGGTATCGGTATGAATGAAGCCGATGCCATCGAGCATTTGGGTACTATTGCCAAATCAGGCACCAAAGCTTTCTTAGAAAAATTATCCGATGCACAAAAACAAGACGGCAATTTGATTGGTCAATTTGGGGTGGGTTTTTATTCAGGTTTTATCGTAGCGGACACCATCACGGTGGAATCTCGTAAAGCAGGTGAGCCTGCCAGCCAAGGTGTACGCTGGATTTCAGACGGTACCGGTGAATTTACCACCGAAACCATCGAAAAGCCTACCCGTGGCACGACAGTGATTTTGCATATCACCGATGAACACAGCGAATACCTTGACCGCCAAAAAATCAAATCTTTAGTCAATAAATACTCTGATCATATCAGCTTGCCAATCCAAATGCGCAAAGAAGTTTGGCAAGAAGAAGAACTCACTGACGCGCAAAAAACTGCTAATTCAGAAGCAGGGGGCGAAACTGCCAAAGGTGAGATACCCCAAGGTCAAATGATAACCACCGCTGAATGGGAAACCATCAACCAAGCCAATGCCCTATGGACGCGCTCACCTTCAGAAATTGAAGATGAAGAGTATAAAGAATTTTATAAAAATCTTACCTATGACTATGATGAGCCGCTAACTTGGACGCACAACCGTGTCGAAGGACGTCTACAATATACCCAGCTGCTATATATCCCTAAAAAAGCGCCGTTTGACCTGTACCAACGTGAGCAAAAACACGGTCTAAAACTGTACGTCAAACGTGTATTTATCATGGATGATGCCGAGCAGTTATTGCCGATGTACCTGCGTTTTGTCAAAGGGGTCATTGATACCGCTGATTTACCGCTCAATGTCAGCCGTGAAATCCTGCAAGAGTCTCGCGATGTCAAATCTATCCGCGATGGTAACGCCCGCCGTATATTGACCGTGCTAGCTAGCCTAGCCAATAGCGATGAAGCTGAAAAACAAGAAAAATATAAACAGTTTTATGCTGAATTTGGCAACGTCTTAAAAGAAGGCTTGGGTGAAGACCAGAGCAATAAGGATAAAATTGCCAAATTATTGCGCTATGCCACTACCACTGATGACAATGTGGTCACCAGCTTTGACGACTATAAAGGTCGTATGAAAGACGGTCAAAAGGCGATTTATTATCTAACAGCTGAAAACCTTGCCGCCGCCAAAGCCAGTCCGCAACTTGAAGTGTTCAAGAAAAAAGGCATTGAAGTCATCTTGATGACCAACCCCGTTGATGAATGGGCAATGAACTTTATGTTTGAGTACGATGGCACACCGCTACAAAATATCGCCAAAGGCGCGGTAGACTTAGGTGATTTGACCGATGAAGCCGAAAAAGAAGAAGCCAAAAAGGCGGAAGAAACCTTCAAGCCTGTGGTAGAAAAACTCAAAGGCGTGTTAGGTAGCCGTGCTAAAGATGTGCGCGTGTCAAATCGTTTGGTGGATAGCCCTGCTCTGCTCGTTACCGCTGATGGTGAACTATCACCACAGATGATGCAAATGCTCAAACAAATGGGTCAGCCTGTGCCGGAGAGCAAGCCAATTTTAGAAGTCAACCCGAACCATCCGCTCATTCGAAAATTGGAAAGCGCGGAGCAGTTCGATGACCTCGCGCAAGTGATTTTTGACCAAGCACTACTTGCCGAAGGCGGTCAGCTTGAAGACCCAGCCGCTTATCTAAAACGCGTCAATGCGTTGTTGATGAAGTAAGTTATTTTGCTGACTTCAATATAAAACCCATAAATAAAAACAAAAAAACCGAAGCCTAGGCTGTTGCTTAGGCTTCGGTTTTTTTTTGAAAACCACTGCCATCGCATCGGCTAGTGGTTGTAAGGACAACTATTTTATCAGCGCTCGGCAAGCATACACTGTTTGGGGATTTGCTTGCGATTGAGTGAGGTGATACAGCCCCAACTACCATCGACTTTACTATCGCCAATACGATACATGGTCAGCGTCTGACCATTGAGCCAGCGATTGGGAAACGGCACGCCTCGTACGGTCGCTTGAATCATACAATGACTGTCAGTTGGAATGCTTTCTGCTTGGGTAAGCACTTTTAGCACCACTTTTTGGTTATCTGTGCTTAGTGGTGTATTGACAGGACATTGACCGGTGGCTTTGTAGATGGCATCGACTCGCCCCTGTGCGCTTTCTACGATATCAAGCACCTCAAACAGCGTGGCATTGGCTTTTTGTTTGGCATAAATCGGCAAAAACTGCACTTGTATTACAAACAAAGAAAACGCATAAAACCCAAACGCCAGCGCCAAACCCACCAAACTCACCCCGCCGTGCCTGCGGATATGAGCGAGCTGTTTTTCCTCATCCCGCGGATACATTTCAATCGCATCGGCAATTTCACGGCGCGCCATCCGATAATAATAAGCATCGCTCCAACGTGCCACCATCACTGACCAAAACAGCCAAATCGCAAGCCCAATGCCAATACGTAGCGGCATACGAATCGCTTCATCAAGATTGCGTATCAATAAATACTCTATCGCCACCAAAATGATGGTGACATTGAGCTGAATAAATGACCATCCCGCCACCGAATAGACAATGCTATCTAAGAATCGCTTACGGTATAACAGCCAAGGAAACGTCATCAAAAACCCTGCCCAATGCCACTTTGCCGTCAATCGCCCTGCCTGATCAAACTGGGCAAAACGCTTGAGATAATAGGCCTGAGAACGATTGCCGATAAAGGCTTTGTCGTACATCAGACGCTGTTTATCGGTTAGCTGTGGCTGCCAAAATGGCGGCGGTGATGTTTTTTCAAGAAATAACATGGCGATTAGGGATTATCCATTGGTTGTGTTCACTTGTTGAGGTTTTTACTTTTTGGGGTTTTCACTTATAATAGCCGAATTTTATCACAACCACCCTTTATCACACCAACTACGATTTTTGCAAATGATGACACCCCAACATACCCAAACTTCTGAGACAGTCGATGCGGCTAAACCCGATGCACCATTGCTTTCTCCCAATCTCCCCACTAGCCCACAACCGAATGATGAAAACCCTGATTCATCCCCGCACTATCGCGCCATTCAAACTTTTATGAAACGCAAAACCCATGTGGGCAAAAAGGCAGAAGCTGGGTTACAGTCAGACTTTGCCCATTTTTTTGTCCAGCCCAATTTGGATGCAATACAAGCAATGGATATCGGTGGCATAACCAATTTGCGTGAGCTATTTTCAAACCCTGATGCGCCTTTGACACTGGAAATTGGCTTTGGTATGGGCACAAGCTTGGTAGAAATGGCAAAAAATGACCCAACACGAAACTTTGTCGGCATTGAAGTGCATGA
Organism: Moraxella sp. CTOTU47724; assembly: GCF_032014955.1. NCBI lineage: Bacteria > Pseudomonadati > Pseudomonadota > Gammaproteobacteria > Moraxellales > Moraxellaceae > Moraxella > Moraxella sp. CTOTU47724. Next base: position 40,157 of record NZ_DALZSV010000008.1, on the reverse strand, counting down.
GGCAGGACTGGGTAACTGTGCATTTTTGGCAGGGGAACTGGGTCTCAATAACCTCAAACTCATCAGTGGCGATGCCATTGCCCTGATGCAGCAATTACCGGCGGCGCATATTGACACGCTGCAGTTGTATTTTCCCGACCCTTGGCAAAAAAAGCGCCATTACAAACGCCGTTTTGTCAGTGCTGATCGCATGAGGGTGGTGGAACGGGTGCTTAAAAAAGGCGGCATGTTCCATGCTGCTACCGATTGGGAACATTATGCCCACTGGATGATTGAAGTCATGGATAGTTTAACCGCGTTTGCAAATGTCGAAGGCAAAAACAGCGAAGGTATAGGTAACTTTTTGCCACGTCCCGATTTTCGCCCCCTGACTAAATTTGAAAAACGCGGTATGGAGGAAGGTCGCGCTATTTACGATATTATGTATCGCAAAATTTAGCGCGTTGACAATTTTATGCCATAAACAGGATAATCAAAGCGATTATCCTTTTTTTATGCCTGATATTTTTCTACAATGTGACTTTTCGTTATTAGATGGTATCTATCAGGATGTCGATTAGCGTGTGATGCCACGTAAAATCTCTATGACTGCTATCAATTTTTAGTGGTTTTATTACCTTGAATCGGGATGACCTTAGGAGTGATGGGATGACACCCGTTTATATTACATTTACGTTGTATTTGATTTTGGTATTGGGCATCGGGTTTGCGGCATATTTTGCCACGCGTAACTTTGATGACTATATTTTGGGTGGTCGTAGTCTGGGCAGTTTTGTGACCGCGATGTCGGCAGGTGCGTCAGATATGTCAGGATAGCTGCTGATGGGGTTACCTGGGGCGATTTATGTATCGGGGTTGAGTGAATCTTGGATTGCGATTGGCTTGGTGATTGGTGCGTATTTTAACTGGCTTTTAGTGGCGGGTCGACTGCGGGTGCATACTGAGTTTAATAACAATGCGCTGACTTTGCCTGAATACTTTCACCACCGCTTTGGCGCCAACAATAAATTGATTAAAATTGCTTCGGCGGCGATTATTTTGTTTTTCTTTACCATTTATTGCGCCTCAGGCATTGTCGCAGGTGCGCGGCTATTTGAAAGCTTGTTTGAAATTGACTATGCCACGGCTATGTGGCTAGGGGCATTTGCCACCATTATCTATACCTTTATTGGGGGATTTTTGGCGGTAAGCTGGACGGATACTATTCAAGCAAGTTTGATGATTTTTGCACTGGTATTCGCACCCATCATGGTTTATTTAAACTTAGGCGGTATGGATGAAATTCATGCGGCGGTCAGTATGGCGGCACAGGCAAATAACAAAAACTACGGTAACTTGCTGTTTGGTACGTCATTCGTCGGTATCATCAGTGCGGCTGCGTGGGGCTTGGGTTATTTCGGTCAGCCGCATATTTTGGCGCGTTTTATGGCAGCAAATTCGGTCAAATCACTGAATAATGCTCGTCGTATCGGTATGACTTGGATGATTTTATGCCTAGCAGGCGCGGTAGCGGTAGGTTATTTTGGGCTTGCCTATATGACGGTGCATCCTGAGCAAACTGCCATTTTAAAAGATAATAACGAGCGTATCTTTATCGGTTTGGCACAATTGTTATTTAACCCTTGGATTGTCGGTGTGGTGTTGTCTGCTATTTTGGCGGCGGTCATGAGTACCCTCAGCTGTCAATTATTGGTATGCTCAAGCGCGATTACAGAAGATTTTTATAAAGGGTTTATTCGCCCTACTGCCACGCAAAAAGAGCTGGTTTGGATTGGTCGCTTCATGGTGCTTTTGGTCTCAGCGATTGCCATTGTCATTGCCCAAAACCCAGACAGCAAAGTATTAGGATTGGTCTCGTATGCATGGGCAGGATTTGGCGCGGCGTTTGGTCCTGTGGTATTGATGTCATTATTTTGGCGACGTATGACTGGCACAGGCGCGTTGGCAGGTATGCTTGTAGGCGCGTTGACGGTCATCGCTTGGAAACCATTAACCGGTAGTAGTCTGTATGAAATCGTACCAGGCTTTATTTTAGGCATGATTGCCATCTATGTGGTGTCGCTGTTAACGCCCGCATCTGACAAAGTTATGGCACGTTTTGATGATGCCAATAAAGCCTATAACGCAGCTCGTTAATATTGCATGACAATTTAAATAGTAATTTAAATGACAAAAGGGTGATACAGCTATCGCCCTTTTTTTGTTTTTCTTTTTCATTTTTTTATTGTCAAATGACAAACAACCAAATGACAAGCAACAAAAAAGCCAAACATCAAAATGCTTGGCTTAGCAAAATACGGGACTTATCAAAATACTGGGCGTTAAGTTATTTGCAAATGGTGGCGATGAAGAGACTTGAACTCTTGACCTCACGATTATGAGTCGTGCGCTCTAACCAGCTGAGCTACATCGCCATGTTTGGCAAATTTGCAGGATTTAGGCAGAATTTTTAAACTATTTCTTGCCTGTCATGGGGTGCATATTATGCGTATTTAACCCTATGTCGTCAAGCATTTTGTCACATTTTTTTTCATTTTCTCAAAATTTAATTTTTTGCCCGTCGTGGCTGAGCATTGGCTCCGTGTCGACCTCAAAATCACTTGAAATGACAAAAACCCGTGAACGTCACTTGAATTTTTGCATATATTTACCATAATAGTATCAACGTGCCAAAATATTATATTGGTTACTGTGATACTCCCCTAATCTCTCAACCTTATGATTTATCACAACTATAAGAACCCATAAAAGGAAGCACTCTTGAGCGATACCATCAGCAGAACGGTCGATTTATCATCTCTAAAAGCCCATCAACTCAAAACCCTATTGGGCGAATACAATAACCACATTAAGTACCTTGAACATCGCCTGTCAGTCCACATTCACCAACGCAAAACTGATTTTGTGATTTCAGGTGAGCTTGATTCAGTCACACGTGCTGAGCGTATCTTGGCACAGCTTGCCGATGAAGCACAAAGCAACGACGTCATCTCGCCAGAAGATTTGCACCTGCTCGTGCAAACGAGTTTTAGCCGCGAGCAAGATTTAGCGCTAGAAAATGATGCCGCTAGTGAAAATGGCAGCGAGCGCGCAGATAGTACTGATTTCACCCCAATTAGTTTGAGAACCCGTAAAGGAAAAATCATTCCCCGCGGTTACAACCAACAGCAATATGTCAAAAAAATCTTACTCTCTGATGTTTCGTTTGGCGTAGGGCCTGCAGGGACGGGTAAGACTTACTTGGCGGTGGCTTGTGCGGTGGATATGCTAGAGCGCAATGAGATTGAGCGTATTTTGCTTGTGCGCCCGGCGGTAGAAGCAGGGGAAAAACTGGGCTTTCTACCGGGGGATTTGACCCAAAAAATCGACCCTTATTTACGCCCACTTTATGACGCTTTATATGAAATGCTAGGGTTTGAAAAAGTGGCAAAACTGATTGAAAAACAAGTCATTGAAGTAGCCCCCCTCGCCTACATGCGCGGTCGTACCTTAAATAATTCGTTTGTGATTTTGGATGAAGCACAAAACACCACCCCTGAGCAGATGAAAATGTTTTTGACTCGTTTGGGTTTTGGCTCGCGGGCGGTCATCACGGGCGATATGTCACAGGTGGACTTACCTCGCGGCACCAAGTCAGGCTTGCGGCATTCGCTAGAAATCTTGGCGGATATTGAAGAAATTCATGTGACGCGGTTTGATAGCAAAGATGTGGTACGCCATCAATTGGTTCAAAAAATCGTGCAAGCCTACGATAAATACGATGAAGCGCAAGAAGCGATTAAAGAAGCCAAAAAGCAATCGCGCCTACTTGAACAAAGCCAAGCACAGTCACAAGCCGCAAGCTCGGCTATCGGGGTGACGGATAACAATGCACCGATTGATAAAGCTCCGATTGATAATGCACCCATTGATATAGGTATCGCGGAGTAGCTTATGTCATCAGCTTTACCAACCCAAATTGATTTAACAGGTGATTTAGCAGGCGCTTTGCCGCAAGCGCCGATGAGTCAAGTACCGATGAGTCAAGTGATAATTAGTTTTGCCGAAGACTTACTTGAACTGCCAACTTTTGGCGAACTTGAAGCCTTGTACCAACAAGACAAGATTGTCGCTATTTTGCAACAAGTTCTGCAGTATTTTGAAACCCATCAAGACACTACTGAGATACCTAGTCAACTGGGTGAATTTATCTTTCAAAAAACGGTTGAATTAGAAATTTATGTCACGGAGCCTGTGGAAGCTCGCGCCATCAATTTGGAGGCGCGTGGCAAAGACTACGCTACCAATATTTTATCCTATGCCAGTGAATTGCCTGAAGCTGTGCTAGAATTACTGCCCGCACTGCCGCTAGGTGAACTAGTGATTTGCCATGCGGTGGTGGTTAGTCAAGCCGCTGAACAAGGCAAAACGGCTCAGCAGCATCTAACCCATTTGCTGGTGCATGGGATGCTGCATTTACTGGGTTTTGACCATGAACTTGGGCAAGCTGAGCAAGATGAAATGGAAGCGATTGAAATCGCTGTCCTTGATAAGTTATCCATTGCCAACCCTTATGAGTAAAATTTCAATTGAGTAAATCTATCAGCAAATCAGGTATTGGCATCATCTACGCGGGCGGCACTTTTGGCAGTTATGGCAAACCGCTTGCTAGCTTAGATGCTGATATTTTTTTACCTGTGTTATCACAGATACTACAGACCCATTTTGCCACCTACCCAAACCATGCACACGACCCTGTGGATTGGCGGATATTGGATAATGATGTCATTAAAGACAGTAGCCAGTTAACACCTGCCGATTTTGCGCATTTTTATCAATTGATACTACAAGCCATTGGACAAGGGCTTCGCCAATTTGTGGTGCTAACAGGCACCGATACGCTCAGCTACCTCGCGGCTTTTTTGGCAGAGTGTTTTGCGGGTAGTCATATCAGTATTGTGGTGACAGGGGCGATGAGACCTTTGCTTGATAGCAATGTGTTAACCGATTACCGCATCGACCCGCAGAGCGATGCCACACAGAATTTATTTGATGCCTGTAAACTAGCCCGTCATGGTGAGCCTGGGGTGCGGGTGTGTTTTTCTGGTGAAGATTGGCCTGCCCAAACTGTGCAAAAAATTCATAGCCATGATTTAATGGCGTTTGTGGGGCACCACCGTGCTGGTTATCCCGCCAATAGCTATACCTCAAAAATCACCGAGGCTCAGCATCAACTTTGGCTAGAAGATCGGTTGAGTGAATTGCCGCAAGTCTTTGACAGCTTGTCCCATGCCAACATTGCCACACTCTATTTGACGCCCGTGGATACGCATTTGCTCGCTGCTCGCTTGGGTAATTTATTGTCTGAAAAACCTGATGCCATCATTATTTTGGCATTTGGTGCAGGCAATGTGCCGTATGCCGAATCCATCAAAAACCAATTATTACAGGCGAAAAAACAAGGCTGTCTGGTTGCAGTGACCACCCAATGCGCGTATGGCGGCGTCAGCCAAGCGTATGAAGCGGGGGCATGGCTGGCTCAGTGTGAAGTTTTGATGACGGGACGATTGACCTTACCTGCGATATTTGCTCGTCTGCTTTGGTTGATTGGCAGTTATGATACCCCTGCTCGCCGCCGTCAGCGCTGGGCGCATTGTCTAAAAGATACCCACACCGTCGCCTAATAACTGATTAGTTGTTATACTAGGCTTTTTTATCGTAGGTTTTGGCAAATTTGGCTTTTTTATGACTGTAAATACTTATGCGATCAGCATCGAATTTATTGGTACTCGCTATCGCGGCTGGCAACGACAACAAGAAGTTGATAGTATTCAGCAGCATGTTGAAGCAGCGTTATCAAAGATAGCCAATGAACCCATAGAAGTCATCGCTGCAGGTCGTACTGATGCCGGTGTCCATGCGTCAAATATGATAGCCCATTTTCAGACCAGTGCCACGCGTCAGCCTTATAATTGGCTGCGTGCCGCAAATTCTCTACTACCTGATGATATCGCGGTGCGCTGGATACAAGTGATGCCTGCTGAGTTTCATGCGCGCTTTTCTGCCATTGCTCGACGCTACCGCTATATTACCCTCAACCACCCCTTTCGACCTGCGATACTCAATCAGCAAATTACTCATGAGTACGCCCCGCTTAATGTCCAACTGATGCAGCAGGCAGCGACCTACCTTGAAGGCACCCATGATTTTACCAGTTTTCGTGCCGCTTCCTGTCAATCTAACCAGCCTGTGCGCCATGTCCATTTTGCCAAATTAATTCAGCATGGTGAGCTATTGGTACTGGATATCCAAGCCGATGGTTTTTTGCATCACATGGTGCGAAATATTATGGGTACGTTATTTGAAATTGGGCGCAGTGAAAAGCCAGTCGCATGGATTGAGACATTGCTACTTAGCAAAAATCGGTCACTTGCGGCAGCGACGGCTTCTGCCGATGGGCTGTACTTTATCAACGCGCTATATCCACCCCAATTTCAATCACTGTTACCGGCAACAAGGCTATCCCCTATTTGGCTAAATTTGCCTGAATAAGGGCGCGATGCGCGCAAATCTTTTAGCTGTTTTTTTCAATTGATTGATTTAGGGGTTAAAAGTTGCGATAACACACGCATCAGCGTATAATCTGCATTTATACATTTGACTCATAGATATAGGTATTATGGCAAAAAAAGACGATGTAATTGAATTTGAAGGCGAAGTGGTCGATACTTTACCTAACACATTATTTAAAGTGCGTTTAGAAAATGGGCATGAAATTATTGCGCATATTTCTGGAAAAATGCGTAAAAACTATATTCGTATCTTAACGGGCGATAAAGTTAAAGTTGAAATGACACCTTACGACTTATCGAAAGGACGTATTACTTATCGCGGTCGATAGTTGTTTAGGCACATATAGTCAGTAAAAAGAGGGTGTTAACTCATTGGGTTAACACCCTCTTTTTTTCGTGACTGCTCAGGTCAATAAATTCTTACAAAAATGTGATTCTATGGTTGTCAATTGTTAAAATTTTGATTATTCTTTGACTGACGAAAGGAAGGTATTACGTCAATTTTAATTTACTGATAAGTTTTTGTTAAATTAGCTGTTAGACGTGATGATTAACATCAAACAGGGAGCTTCACATGTCATTTAAAATTTCTTCTCTTGCGCTAGCTGTTGCTACGCTTTCTACTGTTTCTATCGCAAATGCCGCCGGTTTAGACCGCTCTACCCAACCAAGCTGGGCTTTTACCGAGCAAGGTACTTTTGCCTATGTGGAGCACATTACTATCGCTCCAACAGTCGAGGGTAAAGATAACAAAAAAGTTGCGACAACTGACGCAAACTTTACCGCTGGTCGCAATGTCCCTGATATGGCAGAGGATTACCAGTTTTTAAACTTTGGGGCAAAAGCCGATGTTAATGACACCATCAGCGTAGGGGCATTTTTTGATCAGCCTTGGGCCGCAGATGTTGAGTATTCTGGCGATAACAACTTTGTTGGCGCACCAACTGCGGTTATTGGTGGTATTTTGAACGATGTGACTACTGCTTTACGAACACAAAACGCGCAAGCACCTGCTATTACTTCGGTAGAAGAGTTCAATGGCTTGACTACACAACTAGGATTGTCGCCAGCTCAACTTCCTACGCTTCAAAATCAGCTAACTCAAGTGAATAATGGCTTAGCAGCCAATCCAAATTCTACTACTCTTCAAACTCAAAGAGCTCGATTGGAAAGTGCTATTAAGCTTATAAATGCAAATGTTGCAGCTAATGGACTATCTACGGTCTCTGGGGCAACCAACGTTTCTGTCAGCAGCCAAAATTTCACAGGACTGTTGGGGGTAAAACTGGGTGAAAAGAAAAACATTCAAATCTATGGTGGTCCTACGATTCAGCGTTTAGAAGGTGATGTCCACTTACGTGGTAACGCTTATAAAACCGCCTCTGGGTATGATGCAAATATTACGCGTGATACGGCTTATGGCTGGATGGCTGGGATTGCTTATTTAAAACCTGAAATTGCCCTCAAAGCCGCGTTAACTTATCGCTCAGAAATTGACCATGATACAACGACGTATGAAAATTTCCCAGCATTAGCTGCTAGAGGATTACCTACTCAAGGCACCAATGAAATTACTATCACCACGCCAAAATCTGTTAACTTAGATTTCCAAACAGGTATCAATCCAACAACCCTTTTAACCGCAAAAGCACGTTGGGTACCTTGGAGCGATTTTGCGATTAAACCAACAATCTATGGTAAAGCAAGCGGTTTAAATTTAGTTTCTTATGACGATGACGCTTGGACTGCTGAAGTCGGTCTAGGTAAGAAACTATCACCACAATTAGCTATTTCGGGCGCTGTGGGTTATGACTCAGGTGCAGGCAATCCCATCACTTCTCTAGGACCTGTGGAAGGTAACTGGAATGTGGGCTTGGGGGCAAAATACAATTTGACACCTGAATGGGCTGTCTCAGGCGGCGTTAAATACTTGATGTTTGGTGATGCCAAAGCGAAACTACCCGATGGTAGCATTGTTGGCGATTTCCAAGACAATGATGGCTGGGTATACGGCGTACGTTTATCTTACCAAAAGAAATAAGCTAACTTTCAATAACATGAAAGCCAATCTGTTCATCAGATTGGCTTTTTTTATGTGTCTAGGTAATCAATTGTTACACAGTAAGCCCTTCATGATTATTACATAGGTGCCGCTTCAACCATATATTGTAGGGTTTAATTTGCAAGATTGGTCAGTGCTATGGTGAGATTACCAATGCTTGGTACCGTGACGCCATTGGCTTTTTTTGGGTAAAGTTTGGCTTTTTGCACTTGTTGGCAAATAAATTTATCCACCTCTGGATCACCCGATGTTTGCGTAATCCTGCATTTTTCCACGTCACCTTTGGCATTGACATTAAGTTTTACTTGCAGGCTTGATAGCTGCTTTAGTGTCACAATACGCGATAAATTGGGTGGTAACTGCGTGTTCGGTTTTTTCTGCCAACTTGCATCCGCATTGCCAAAGGTGATGGGTGTTGCTGGTTTTGCTGACGAATTAATAGCTGGGACATCGGGGATAGCTGAAATAACTGGGCTAACGGGCTGATTTGGCGTTTTTTGTATTTGAGGGCGCATCGAGTCTTTAGATGATTTAGCAGATGATTTAGCACGCTCATCGTGAGTTATAGGTTTTAAAGCATTATCGGCATTGGTATGGCTTTGGTTGATGGTCGCTGATTTGGACTGAGTAAGAGATTGGCTATTATTTAAATTTATGTTGCGTTCTATTTGTGCCGCTTGCTGTTGTTTATAGTGAGCGTTATTTTCACGCGCGTTCATTAATGGCTCGCTAGGAATATCTTGTGATTTTTTTTGGGGTTGAGTTTGGCTTTGACTTGTTTTAGATAACGAATTTTTAGGTTGACTGGCTTTTTTTTGGTTAGCCGAATTATCCATCGTTGGTCTGAGTTCGATTGGCTTGTGGCTACTATTTTTTGCTGGGTGATTCACCAGTTTAGCGGGTGTAGGGTTTGGTTTTGGGAACGTTTTTTCTTTAATATCAGCTACTTGTGTGTTAGTGCTAGGATAAGCTTGCTTGGTAGGGTTTGCATGATTAATGGCGACAGGCGGTTGTGAATGGTAGGTCTGCGAGGAGTGAGGCTTCAGCTGGATAAAGCTAATTTCTAGCGGCTGTGTGGTTTGCGGTTTGATTTTTAATGGCGTTTGGTACTGAAAAAATAGATATAGCAGCAGCCCATGCAACGCGGTAACGATGCCAACTACCACTACCCTAATATATAGTTTTGACGATTTGTTATCAGATGATGGGGTAGATAGCATAACAGGGAAATCGTTTGATGCACGCTTGAATGATGGGAGATGACATTGCCATCTTAATATAATTATGTCATAAATCAAATAGTTAGTTTGCTATTTGATTTTGGGTCTATCACAAGTCAATGAGTTTTTAGGGTTATTTTTTTAATTTGCTGCTACGGCTATTACCTTGACAGCGCTTTGAGCAATAAATGACATTCACCCAATCTTTTTCCCATTTTTTTCGCCAGGTAAATGGACGCTGACACATTGGGCAGATTTTGCTCGGTAAATCAGATTTTTTAACGGTTTTATTAGAATTTTTCATCGTACCTTTCTATAGATTTACTTAATCGCTGGCTATTTAAAGCACGTAAATCTATTATCTATTATCTAGTTTAGTTGACTTTTTATGTGGGTCATTGCACATTTTTGCAACGGGATAACTGGCTTTTACCGTTATGATGGCGCAACAAACCTGAAAAAATGTCTTGGGAAACCAAGCCTTTGTTGACATAATACCCTAACTATAAATTGTTGTATTGGGGTAAAGATAATGAGCAGCACAATGAACTTGATGTGGTTTCGCCAAGATTTGCGCACCTTTGACAATACCGCTTTTGCGGCTTGCTGTGAGCATGCACGGCAAAATCATGCTGGCGTCATCGCCGTGGTTTATTTGACACCCAAGCAATGGCAATCACACCGCAAATCGCTGTGGCAAATTGACTTGATACTGCGGCAAATCCGCGCACTTGAGCAGAGCTTATCTCAGTTGAATATTGGTACCATCGTCAGAGTGGTGGATGATTTTGCCTTGCAGGCGACGGACGTACTTGAGCTTTGCCAGCAGCTTGCTATAAGCCATTTATTTGCCAATCTGGAGTACCCGGTGAATGAAGTTGCCCGCGATCAGTATATCGCCCAGCAGGCTCAGTCGTTAGGCATAGTTACTCAATGGTTTGATGATAGTCAAGTGATTGACCCTCAGCGTATCGTCACCGACAAAGGTATGCCGTACAAAGTCTTTACCCCTTTTTACAAGTGTTGGCTTGCGATGATTGAAACTGGCGGCTTAACCCTATCGCCCACCCCTGCTGCCATGGCTATAAACACCACACAACTTGCCAAGGACAGCCGCAATACCAATACCAATATCAATACCAATACCAATACCAATGACCATATAATGATTGATGCATTTTATCGCGCTTATCTTCACCCCACCGCTGCGCTTGATAAACAACTCAATCACGTGAGTAAGTTAGCACAATTGTTATACCCTGCCGGTGAAGCGGCTGCCCAATTACGACTGGATGATTTTTTAAAAAACCATATCGCTGATTACAATACCGCCAGAGACGTGCCCGCTTTGAATAATCACTTGGGTGCGACCAGTCGTTTATCGCCCTATTTGGCCATCGGTATACTATCACCCAGATTATGCTATCTCAAAGCCAGACAAGTGCTGAACAGTCAGCAAGGACTGGGAAGTGAGAAAGACATCATGCGCTGGATTAGCGAGCTGGCTTGGCGCGATTTTTATTATGACGTTATGGTTAACCGTCCAGATATCGTTAAAGGCAAGGCGTTTTTGACCCCACTCGATGAATCTGTGGCTTGGCGCTATGACCTAGCCGACTTTGAAAGCTGGTATCAAGGTAAGACCGGTGTGCCGCTGGTGGATGCAGCGATGCGCTGTCTCAATGCTACAGGTTTTATGCACAATCGGCTGCGTATGGTGGTGGCGATGTATCTGAGCAAAAACCTATTAATCGATTGGCGTTGGGGTGAGGCGTATTTTATGCAGCATTTGGTAGATGGTGATTTTGCCAGTAATAATGGCGGATGGCAATGGTCAGCTTCCGTCGGTACCGATGCCCAACCTTATTTTCGGGTCATGAATCCATTTAATCAGGCGGCAACACATGACCCTGACGCCAGCTATATTCAACACTGGTTACCCGAGCTTGCAACAGTGCCAGCTAACATCATCAACGATGAGCAAAAACTGCAAACCTACCTAAAACAACATCCTCACATCGCCTATCCAAAGCTTGACACCCCAACAAAAGTCTCACGGGCGATGGCGATTGAGGCATTTAAAAAACCAGTTGAGTAATTGCTATCGTTAAGTGTTTTTTAATTGCTGATATAAATTATGACTAAATACACTGCCCACTTAATCTAGGCTCATAAAAAAACCACGTTAAAATGTTAACGTGGTTTTCTTAAAGCCTCAATAAGCCTCAATGACTAATCGGGTAACGCATAGGCAACCATGTAGTCACCCATCTTGGTACCAAACGAGCCATGCCCGCCTGCCATGATGACCACATACTGTTTGCCATTAATCTCATAAGTCATTGGCGTGGCTTGCCCACCAGCAGGCAAACGCGCTTCCCAGAGTTTATCGCCGTTACTGACATTAAAAGCACGGATATAATTATCTTGGGTCGCCGCGACAAACATCACATTTCCCGCTGTCGAAATCGAACCACCCAGTCCGGGTACACCGATTTTTAATGGCGGTAACTGCATCAGTTTTGGTAAGCTATCACGGATAGTACCGATACGTTTTTTCCACACGATTTGATGCGTGGTCAAGTCCACCCCTGCCACATAGCCCCAGCCAGGTTGTTTACAAGGTAATCCGACAGGTGATAAGAAAGGTTTGATTTCCACACCATAAGGCGCACCATACATAGGCTGGACGCCTTGTTCAGTGCCTGCGCCTTTTTCTTTTTGTGGACGGTTAGGATCTTGTGGGATCAAAGTACTAACGAAAGGTAACGCTAAAGGATTCATCACCGCGACTTGGCGATCGGGATTGACTGAAATACCGCCCCATTCAAATACCCCTAAATTGCCTGGGAAAACCAAGGTACCGTTTTCTGACGGTGGCGTATAGATACCCTCATAATTGAGTGATTTAAAATACGCACGGCAATATAGCTGGTCAAACATGGTCGCGCCCCACATATCTTTATCCTGCAGCGGATTCGGTGGCGCAAGGTTTAACTCAGAAAATGGCTGAGTGGCAGCGTATTTTTCACCTTTGGTTTGGTTACCGCGTTTGACCGTTTGCGGCACGGCACGTTCTGTCACCGGTACCACAGGTTTACCCGTGCGGCGGTCAAGGACAAACACATTGCCCGTTTTGGTGGTGACATAGACCACAGGCGTGGTTTTGCCCGTTTGGTCAGTCAATTCTGCAATGGTTGGCTGCGAGGGTACATCCATATCCCACAAGTCGTGATGCGTGGTCTGGAAGCTCCATAGCACTTTACCTGTGGTGCCATTGAGCGCAACAACCGAGTTGGCAAAACGCTCTTGTAGTCGGTCACGATTGCCGCCCCAAATATCTGGCGTACCCACACCGACAGGCACATATACGACATCGGCTTGGCTATCATACGCAAGCGGTGCCCATGCATTTGGCGAGTTGTGTACAAATTTTTGCCCAGGTGCTGGGATGGCGTTGGGGTCTTCTGCGCCTGTGTCAAACACCCACATTAATTTACCGGTATTAACATCATAGCCACGGATAACGCCCGAAGGCTCTTTAGTAGAGAGGTTGTCAGTCACAGACCCACCGATGACAATCGTCGTCCCTGTCACTACAGGTGGTGACGTTGGGTTATAGCCACCGGGATAGGGGTATGGCATATCTTGTTGCAGATTGACTTCACCATTGGTACCAAAATCGCTACAACGTTGACCCGTATCGGCATTGACGGCGACTAAGCGACCATCATTGACCGGCAAAATAATTTTGCGCGGGCAAAGCGCCGATTTAGTTTGGCGCGCTTGTAAACTGGCAGCATTTTTACTGACATTGGCGTCATCGTGATACGATACCCCACGGCAGGTCAAATGTTGGAAGGTTTTATCTGATTTAAGTTTCGGATCAAACCGCCATTTTTGTTTACCTGTGGCAGGGTCAAGCGCAATCAAAAACTGATGCGCGGTACAAAAATATAAGGTATTGTTGACTTTAAGCGGGGTGACTTGGTTGGTGGTTTCCCCAGAATCATTAGCAGTTTTAAAGTCGCCAGTACGAAACGTCCACGCTTCTTTAAGATTTTTGACATTGCTATCATTGATTTGGGTCAAAGGTGAATAGCGTGTACCTTCAGGTGTCCGTCCATAATCGGTCCAATCGCCAGGAGCAATGCCTGCCAGTGGTTTTGGCGTAGGCTGCGCACGGGTGATGGTACCGTTGATTTCTTGGGGGTCATGAAAAGCGGCATAACCCATCAACGCAAAAATTGATAGAATGACTAAGCCTAAGCCATGTCGAACCGGAGTTATCCAAGTATGATCAAATAACGTTGCTTTAGGCGTTGATGATGGATCTGCTGAGTTAATTGGCTGATGAGATTTAACATAGCGGGTGATATGTGGCAACCATAGCCAAATCCCCATAAAGGTTAAAATATCCAGTCTAGGGGCAAGTGCCCAAAAATCGCTGCCCACTTCCCATAGCGACCATACCGCTGTCACAACCAATAAGGCAGCAAACAGCCAGAGCGCCAATGCAGCGCGTTTTTTAAGTAATACCGCCGTAGCTAATATCCAAATACCGGCTACCAAGTAGTACCACGAGCCGCCCAAACTAATGAGATAAATCCCGCCAAACAATAATACAAAGCCTATGATGGCAAAAATCGCCATCGTGATATAGGGTGGTTTTACCGCATTGATTGCTGACGAGGGTATATTTTGATGATTGCTTATTGTCATATCACCCTCCTTATTTTCCCGTGATTATAGAGCGGGCTATTCACCCTTTAATGCTACAGACTTGTAGCTTAATGTTGGTAATTGGTAAGTTAACCTTTCTGATGAATAATTACTTGTTTTATACCTACAAAATTTATTACTTTGTTGCACAAATTATTTTTTATTTATCAACTTTTGTTGAATATGCAAAACTTCTAACAAAATTAATCTTCTTCAACCTCAAAAAATACACAGCATCACTAGCTTCGCTGAATCTATGTTAGGAAATTTTGACATCGCTAATACCAAATCTCAGTGCTGCTAAAAAACGGTTAGACACTCTCTAGCCGTTTTTTATTCAAGTGAATACTTAAAATGAATAAAATTCATTATTTTTAAATTTTAATTCGTTTTTATTCATCTTAATTTTAGCGTATAACTGTCTTTGTACTTTTAGCAGTGACGATTTTTAGTAATCGTAGGGTGCTAAAAGAAAATTTTTTGCGTGACTGTTACGGAGATTATAGACATGACTTTACCGATTGATTGTCATATCAAAACCATTGCCTTTGATGAAAACTACCAACCTGCCAAAGATACTAGGCTGACTACCAACTTTGCCAATCTGGCACGGGGTGAACACCGCGAGCAAAACTTACGCAATACCCTGCAAATGATTAACCGTCGATTTAATGACTTGGCACATTGGGACAATGTGACTGGCGACCGCTATCAGGTCGAGCTTGAGATTGTATCTGCCAATCTTGAGATAGCGGGTACGAAAGACAGCTTTCCGGCTATTGAGATTTTAAAAACCGTTATCTTTGACACCCATACCCAGCAGCGAATCGATGGCATCGTGGGTAACAGTTTTTCTTCCTATGTGCGCGATTATGACTTTAGTGTATGGCTGTTGGCGCATAACAAAAACCAGCCATCGTTTAGCGTGCCCGAGCGCTTTGGGGATTTGCATGGTAAGTTGTTTGAGTATGTGTTGAACTCGCCTGCCTATCGTGAGCAATTTAACAAACCCCCGGTGATTTGTCTGAGTGTATCGACCACTAAGACCTACACCCGAACCGCCAATTGTCATCCGATTTTGGGCACTGAATATGTACAAGACGCGTATTCGCTGACAGATGAGTACTTTAGCAAAATGGGGTTATCGGTGCGTTATTTTATGCCGCCAAAATCAGTGGCGCCTTTTGCATTTTATTTTAAAGGTGATTTGCTCAATGACTACACCAACCTTGAGCTTATCAGCGCGATTAGCACGATGGAAACGTTCCAAAAAATCTATCGTCCTGAGATTTATAACGCCAATACCGTGGCAGGTCAAAGTTATCAACCCAGTTTAAATCATGAGGATTATTCACTGACCAAAATCGAGTATGACCGTGAAGAACGTAGCCAGCTGGCGATTCAACAAGGTCAATACACAGAAACCCACTTTATCAAACCCTATCAAACCTTGTTACAAAATTGGTTAAATTCCCAAGTCGCTTAACCCAAGTAGCTTAACCCAAGTAGCTTAGTAAGTCGCTTAAGCAGTTTTTGCTGACACCAAACAATTAAAGAGAAAACAATGACGACACTTTTTCCAACATCAACGGCAGGTAGCCTGCCTAAACCAAGCTGGCTTGCTGAACCTGAACAACTTTGGTCACCTTGGAAGCTAACAGACAGCGCCCTTGTCCAAGGCAAACAAGACGCGTTATTGGTATCATTGCAGCAGCAACTAGCGGCAGGCATTGATATTGTGAGTGATGGCGAGCAGACCCGCCAACATTTTGTCACCACCTTTATTGAGCATCTAGATGGGGTTGATTTTGCCAATCGCGCTACGGTAAAAATTCGCAATCGCTATGAAGCCAGTGTGCCGACTGTGGTGGGTGCGGTGTCGCGCCCGCAATCGGTATTTGCTGAGGACGCCAAGTTTTTACGTCAGCACACAGACAAACCTATCAAATGGGCGCTACCTGGACCCATGACCATGATTGATACCTTAAGTGACCAATACTACGGCAGCCGCGAAAAGCTGGCTTGGGAATTTGCCACCCTACTCAACCAAGAAGCCAAAGAACTCGAGGCGGCAGAGGTTGATATTATTCAATTTGATGAGCCTGCCTTTAATGTATTTTTTGATGAAGTTAATGATTGGGGCATTGCGGCACTCGAACGTGCTATCGAAGGGTTGAAATGTGACACTGCCGTCCATATCTGTTATGGTTATGGTATCAAAGCCAATACCGATTGGAAACAAACCTTGGGCAGTGAATGGCGACAATATGAAGCCATCTTCCCCAAACTACAGCAATCGGCGATTGATATGGTGTCGCTAGAATGTCACAATTCGCGCGTACCGATGGAACTTATCGAATTGATTCGTGGCAAAAAAGTGATGGTGGGCGCGATTGATGTGGCGACGCATCAGATAGAAACGCCTGAGCAAGTGGCAGCAACGCTACATAAAGCCTTGCAGTTTGTGGATGCCAAAAATTTGTACCCTTGTACCAATTGCGGGATGGCGCCGCTCCCCCGTCATGTGGCACAAGGCAAGTTGTCTGCCTTAGCACAAGGCGCCAAGCTTGTCCGAAATGACTATTTAGCCACGCATCAATTGGACGACCTCATAATTTAAAAAGTACTTTGGAAAAAATAATGGTTGACGTTACTGATTTTAGAAATGCCATGTCGATGTTATCGGCTGCGGTCAATGTGGTCACTACTGATGGCCCTGCGGGTCGTCATGGCTTTACTGCATCGGCGGTGTGCAGTGTAACCGATACCCCACCGACCTTGCTCGTATGCATGAATACCGCCTCACGCTCGTATGAATATTTCGTGCAAAACAAGGTATTGGCGGTGAATGTGCTTGCCGATCATCATGCACCATTATCTGCGGTTTTTGCATCAAAACTCGAAGCGCAAGCGCGCTTTGAGCATGGCACATGGCATACCTTGATGACCCAATCACCGATTTTGGACAATGCCTTGGCGAGCTTTGATTGCCAAATCGAGCAAATCCAGGAAGTCGGCACACACGGGATTTTTATTTGTCGTATCGAAGCCATACAACAAGGCAAAGACCAGACAGGCTTGGTGTATTTTAATCGTGAATACCATGCCGTCAATAAAATTAAAGTCGAAACGCCCAACCAACCATAATGCCAAGCACAGAGTCAGATTTTGTACAATCCAAGCGAATTAATGCTAAAGTAGTCACTCTTATCAATAGTTACAGAATTTAGGATGGGTAATGGCGATTATTAAGTCTTTGTTGGACACGGATTTATACAAATTTACCATGCTACAAGTGGTACTACACAAGTTTCCACAGACGCATAGCGTATATGCGTTTCGCTGTCGCAACCTTGAAGACACCGCCTATCCTCTTTCAACGCTACTCGATGAAGTCAATGCCGAGCTCGATGCGCTTTGTGAACTACGCTTTACAGCTGATGAGCTGCAATACCTTCGTGGTCTGCGCTTTATCAAAAGTGATTTTGTTGATTATCTGGAATTATTTCAACTCAAACGGCGTTTTATCAAAGCGACCCTTGATGCCGAAGGTCGGTTAGACATTCGTATTGAAGGCCCGATGATTCAAGCGATGATGTTTGAAATCTTTGTGTTGGCGATTGTCAATGAACTGTATTTTAGTCACCTTGATCAGCAATCGGCTTGGCAAGTCGGTGAACAACGGCTAAACGATAAACTGCTACTGTTACAAGATTATCGTCGCCAAATGGCGGCTTATGACGTCCCGTTTTTGGTATCAGATTTTGGTACGCGTCGACGTTATAGTGTCGCTTGGCAAGAACAAGTGATTGAGCGGTTGATGGCAGTGCCGGAAATATTTCGCGGTACGAGCAATGTGTATTTTGCCAAACAGTTCGATATCACCCCAATTGGCACAATGGCTCATGAATTTCTGCAAGCCTTTCAGGCGCTCGATGTGCGCTTGCGTAATTTCCAAAAAGCGGCACTCGAAGCTTGGGTTCAAGAATATCGAGGAGACTTAGGTATTGCATTGACAGACGTGGTCGGAATGGATGCCTTTTTGCGCGATTTTGACTTGTATTTTGCCAAGCTATTTGATGGACTGCGTCATGACAGTGGTGACCCGTATGAATGGGGCGAAAAAGCCTACGCGCACTACCAACAACTCAAAATCAACCCAAAAACCAAAATGTTAAATTTTAGCGATGGGTTGACGCTGCAGAAGGCGTGGGCACTGTACTTGCATTTTAACGACCGTTTTCAACTAGGGTTTGGTATCGGGACTCACCTGACCAATGATATGGGGCAAACACCGCTCAACATCGTCCTAAAACTGGTTGAATGTAACGGGCAATCGGTTGCCAAAATATCCGATAGCCCGGGCAAAACCATGACCGATAACGATACCTTTTTGGCATATCTGCGCCAAGTATTTGATATCGCTGAGTAAAAATTCTAAAGCGCTCATTGCAAAAAACCAATAAACTAAATCTGCGCGTTCAATCTCACGCCCAATCATGGCAATGTATGCCATGAATTTGGACGATTGAACTATTATTGCACATCAATACACCAATATTTGGTAGTCACATAATCTTCAATCCCATATTTTGAGCCTTCACGACCGAAACCGGATTGCTTCACACCGCCGAATGGTGCAACTTCAGTTGATAACAGTCCTGTGTTTTGCGCAACCATACCATATTCGAGTCCTTCACACACTTTCCACGAACGCGCAACGCTTTGGGTATAAAAATACGCCGCTAGTCCATAAATCGTATTGTTGGCATGGGCAATCACTTCGTCATCGGTATCAAAAATAAATACCGGGGCGACGGGACCAAAAATCTCTTGGCTAGCGATGTCCATGTCATCGGTGATACCCGTGATAATGGTTGGCTCAAAACTTAAATCTGACGCGCTGTGTTTCTTTCCACCGGTGACCACGGTCGCGCCTTTGTTGACCGCATCTTCAAGTAACTGCTCGACTTTGTCCATTGCATCTTGGTTGATGAGCGGACCGATATTCACGCCCTCTGTCATACCGTTACCAACTTTTAAGGCTTCTACTTTTTGTTTGAAGATGGCTAAAAATTTGTCTTTAATACTTGATTGCACATACACGCGGTTTGCACAGACACAGGTTTGCCCCGCGTTACGGTATTTGGAAGCAATAAGACCGGTTGCTGCTTTCTCTAAGTCGGCATCATCAAAGACGATAAAGGGCGCATTGCCGCCAAGCTCCATCGAGAGTTTTTTGACCGTGGACGCGCATTGTGACATCAGCACGCGACCAACTTCGGTAGAGCCAGTGAATGACAATTTGTGGATACGTTCATCTTGGGTGAGCACTTCACCAATCACTGAGGATTTACCGGTGACGATTTGTAGCAAGCCTGCAGGTAAGCCTGCACGTATGGCAAGTTCGCCCAGTGCTAATGCGGTCAAGGGTGTTTCAGTGGCAGGTTTGACAATTATGCTACAGCCAGCAGCTAATGCCGGTGCCACTTTACGTGTAATCATGGCGGCGGGGAAATTCCACGGGGTAATCGCCGCGCATACGCCAATCGGTTGTTTTAACACCACGTAGCGTAGGTCTTTGTTGGTGCTAGGGATGATGTCGCCATAGATGCGCTTGCCTTCTTCGGCAAACCAGCGAATAAAGCTATTGGCATAGCCGATTTCACCGCGCGATTCGGTCATTGGCTTGCCTTGCTCGGCTGTCATGATTATTGCCAAATCTTCTTTATTTTGGTCGATTAAATCCGCCCAGTTGTTTAAAATAGCTGCGCGCTCGTTGGCGGTTTTTTGTGCCCAGTCTATTTGCGCTTTGTGGGCGATGGCAACGGCGTCGATGACTTGGGATTTTTCTAGACTCGGTATAGTGGCAATCACTTGGTTGTCAAATGGATTGGTGACATCAATGGTGTCGCCTGTCGTGGCGTCCGTCCATTGGTTGTCAATGAGTGATTGGGTTTTAAGTAAGGTTTGGTCTTTAAGTAGTAGCATCAGGAATTCCTGTTCGTTATGTTGTTATGAGGATATTGAAAATTTTTTTATGATAAGCAGGTCAATGCCGCTTATTATAAGCGGATAGCAGCTGTGTGGAATAGCGTCATTATGTTGCAGCAGCTGTCTAGGCAGTAAAAATTACAGCAAAGATTGGATAGAAAGTTGCATAAATATAATTAATTGCATAAAAATGCAAACCGAGTCGGTTACGTCAACTCGGTTATGATTCTTTCATCGCATTTGAGGCTACTGGCTCAGCAGTGGTATGCCTTTGACTGCATGATTCTGTGAAAATTGCCGCTGCTTAAAAGTTTTTCTTTATACTTTTTGTTGGAAATTCTTCTCAACGCGCTGTTAGCAAATGCCGCTGCATAAAATCATTGACCTTGTTAAAGGTGGGATAAAACGACTGTAACGGTGTTGCCAGTCCAATGACGACGCCTGCGTGAGTGGCAGGGACTTGTACCCGCTCCACGTTGCCGCCTGCTTGGGTCAGCGCTTTTTGTAGGCTATCAGCATTTTGTGGGTAGACAAGCATATCTTTACTGCCTGTGACCAACAAATGCGGAGGTACATCTTGGCGGATATGATACACAGGCATCACTTGCTGGCGGGTGCTATCAGCTGGAAAGGCAACTTTGGTAGTACCGCTACGAAAATCATAATCATACGGACCTGCTAGTCCAATCACACCTAATATTGCCTTGTTGGGAATGCGGGTTGTTGTCCAAAAACGGTTATCATCCACCGCAGATACCACATTAAACGCACCTGCCGAATGCCCCATAACAAACAGTTGATTAGGATTGCCGCCATATTGAGCGACATTGCGATACACCCAACCCATGGCACTGGCTGTATCAAGCACATAATCTGGGAATACGTTTGCAGGGGCTAAGCGATAATCCACCACCACTGTGGTGTAGCCCGACTTGGCAAACTGCTTACCGACAAAGCCATAGGTTTGACGTTTGCCATGTTGCCAGCTGCCCCCATATACAAATATCAACACAGGGTGACGCTGACCATCTGCAGGGGTATAAATATCGAGTTGTTGGCGGGTATCTGTGCCATAGGCAATATTTTTGATGGTTTTAATACCATTTGACACAGTGCTAGTGCTATCAGCTTTTGCTGCGATGGGTGCGTTTTTTGTCGCCATGGCCTGACAGCCTATCAAATTTAACCCCACAAGGGCTATAGCCGTAGCAGCTCCAAGTTTGTATTTATTCAAGCGGACGGTGGCAGGTTGATAGTGTTCTTTAGCATGGGTCGATGAATTTGACATAGGTTTCTCTTTTTTAAAGGTTTCTCTTTTTTAAGGTTTTTGCTTTTTTAAATAAGTAAGTTTTCAAGTTAGGACGTTAAATTTGAAATTATTAAATATTTATGTAAGAAAATGGCTTTTTGTTAAGTATAATCGCTTATAAGCGTTAATCAAATGCCTGCTGTAGTGAATTGGTAACAGCGGTAACCTTATGTTGGATATCGTTATGTGTGATGCTATTTATTATTTAACTTACACCAGTAAAATCACCTTACTGGGCGCGATTAATCCTTTTACTTTCAAAACTATCGAGCAGATTTCTAGGCAAAACAATCATGCCCAACATATCACGGGATTTTTGCTATTCAAACATGGGCATTTTTTTCAATATTTGGAAGGGGATAAGGCATTGGTCACTCACCTGTACCAAGATTTACTGAAAGATTATCGCCATAAAAATTTAAAAATAATTACCGAGGGTCATCGGGAACAGCCGCGGTTCAAAAAATGGGATATGTACTGTATTGACATTGATAAGGATGTGAATAATTTATCCATTAGCCGACTATTTCAAGCGTTTAACCCCACCGATTGGCAGTCACCGGAGGTGAATGAGCTAATCACAGATATGCAAACACAGCATCATAAAAATAATTAAATTTTTACCCTAAAAAGATTTATAAACTTTAATTTATTTTTGTATGAATTAAGGGTTATACTTTAGTTTTAATAAAAGATGCTAAATTAATAATAACATTAAAAATTATTATGCTACACTCAAAGTAACATATAAAGAGTATGGCTGAGGAGTTCTACGATGATGTCTCCCCCTACTTATTACCTGACTTATACCAGTTCGCTTACTTGGTCAGCCGCTTTAAAGCCCAGCACATTTACCCAAATTTATCAAAGTGCGAGAGATAATAATCAAAAAACCGGCATCATGGGTTTTATCCTATTCAAAGATGGTCGCTTTCTGCATTTTATGGAAGGTAGTGAAATGTATATAGCGAATTTGTACCTCGCTATCACCCATGATAAACGCCACCATAAAATTCATCTTATCCATCAAGGTACGACCCATTCTAAACGCTTTAAGCAATGCGATATGCTATGCGTGACACCCAGCATATCCCATACCACCCCAGTGATTAGTAAGCTGTTAGCACAGTTTGAAACCTACCAATGGCAGACCGAACAAGTCGAGCAATTACTCAATGAGATGGTCGCATTCTATGAGCGCGATGATGCTGATATTGCCCCCTACCAAGTCAAAGCGGAAAGCTACATCGGCGCCATCATCAAACACCATGTCAAAAAACACCTTTTTTTCATGTTCACCATCATCACGGTTCCATGGTTGGTGATATTTATGTTGTTAATTGACCTGTAAATTTTTGCCAATCTGATGGCGAAAAGGCTAACCATTAAACGCTTACGCAAGCGCAAGATAGCGACGCGGTTTAAACTCAATTGTTTCGACGTCTTTATTGGGTATTTGGTAGTCGTCACTGTCGGTTTATACCCTATCGCGTTAATCAATGTTTGCTATTAATAGTTGCTTTTTAGGAACAATAAACTGATGAAAAACATACCTAATATCAGCAGTTGAATGATTAAATATTTTTTATTCTGCCGCATAAAGCGGCGATAAACCACCGAGAAAAAACTGCCTGTTTGGGGTGTCATGCCAAGCAAATGGTTTTTTGCCATTAGTGACATCACCTCATGTACGTGAGCTTGGCTCCAATGATAAATATCAAAGTCGTACACCATATCTGGAAGATTAAGCAGTTCAAGGGTTTGGGTTTTTTCATCCATGTTATAACAATTCATCAGCCATTGCTGATAATAGCGTTTTTCTAACTGTCCCTGGTCTAACACCACCATCTCTTTATGTCGTCGGTCTTGCTTTATGGTGTTAAATAATTGTTCACATACCGCTTTTTGACCTTCAATATACTGCAAAAATTTGCCATCCTTAAACAATAAAAACCCCGTAATATGATGGTGTTGATTGTTGGACTGGGCTTGCTCGCGAATATCAGTGAATAAATTGTGGTCAAAAATTTGGGTCAAATTTATTTTACTGGCGTAAACATAATACTGAATTTGATGATTCATGACATTTTCCGAAAATTTGTGAGGGAAGCCAGTTGCAATAAATTTTCATCGGTTAAAAAAAACTTAATCTTATGACACCTAGAATTGGTCTCATAAAATTAAGCTAGAATACAGCATCAAGCACAGTGCTAAACTCTCTAAAATGGACCTGGAAATAAAATGAACTGGGAACTTGCCATTCAGCATCTTTAGGTCTGCATAAAAATTGTACTATGATACTGTCAATCCGTAGTATTTTATATAAATGGCATTCTACATAAATTTTTCAACCAAAGATACGTCAAACTTGGCTTTGGTAATCTTGTTTGCCTGCGCCAAGGCAATATCTGCATCAGTAGGTCCCGCCCATTGACACGCTTGCTGATAAAATAACGATAAGATAGTTCTAAACCCTGCTGTATCCGCATCGGTCAAGGACATTGTCAACGCACTTTGTTTGTCCCCACCAAAAAACTGATCAAAAAAGTGAATCATGGTTAAGGTTAAAGCCTGATTGGTTTCTGCCTTGCGAGCTAATAGCCCAAAACCACGAGATTTTGATGAATTATGATGCTGATGAATCGTCTGCCTGACACTGTCTAAAATTTGGCTGCCCAATAATGGTGAAAATTGCGCCGTAAAACTATCAATCAGTAACTCAAAGGCGGCTATTTGGTTAGATGTTTGGCTAGATATTGGGTCAGATATTGCGTCAGGTTTTTGGTTAGAGATAGCTACTTGACTGGGTGATGGGTGAATTACTAGCCTATTTTGCCCCAAATTAGGGATATCATGGGTTATCGGTTGGGGGTTGGCTGCACCCATTTGGTAATCACTCAGCGCTTTCATCAAACTTCGACGGATATTTGAGCGATATTCTTTGGTTTCGTTGTCTTGCGTAATTTCATGGACAAAACGCTGGATTTGGTAGGGCGTAATATCGGCATAATTTTTATGAAAGATGTCCATGGCTTTACGGATATCAGCATCTTTTAAAAACGGTGTTAACGCAGATTTAATAGTAGCTTCTTTGTTCATGACGGTGCCAAATATTTAAAGTTAATAAAATTACAATGGACGCAAATGACTGTGGTGGGTCGGGTACCTGTGACGACAGAGCAGACAGGTACCGCAAAAATTTAAAACTAGTGCCGCTCAGTTAGCGTTTGCTGACTAAATAAGCTATCTTGGAATTCAGGGTAAGCCCCTTCGGCATGTTCGGTAAAGTCGAGCCCGCGTTGCTCATGCTGTGCAAGTACGCGAAGACCGATGGTTTTTTCTATCACAAAATACACCACCATACCCAGTCCAAACGACCAAACAAACATTGCCGCGATGCCCATCAGCTGTACGATAATACGATGGCTGTCGAATAAATCACCTTCATAAAACAGCCCTGCTGCCAGCGTACCCCACACACCGCCGCCCACATGCACGGCAACGGCATACACCGCATCATCCATTTGAACATTATCCAATAACCGCTTCACCGCCAAATACGCCAAACATGCACCAACACCGGTAACAATCGCATACACAGGCGACATGGTCGCACAGCCTGCGGTAATGGCGACCAATCCTGCAAGGCTGATATTGACCGTATCACTCAATAAAATTGCCTTACGCATCACCCCTGAAATCAGCAAATAAGCCGTCACCGCACTCACCCCTGCTAGATGGGTATTTAGCATGATTTTGCCCAAGTTGCCTGAGCTGGTCAGTGTAGAACCTGCGTTAAATCCAAACCACGCCAACCATAGGATAAAGCCGCCCAATGTGACCAGCGTGAGATTATGACCGGCAATCAAGCGCGGCGTGCCATCAGGGGCAAAGCGACCAATACGCGGTCCAAGGACGATAATACCCGCGAGCGCTAACCACCCACCGACAGAGTGCACCACCGAAGAGCCGGCAAAATCAATAAATCCAAGCTGGGTAAGCCAGCCTTGACCGCCATAATAACCACCCCATGCCCAACTTGCTACGACGGGATAAATCAGTCCGCAAGTCATCAACGTACCAATCAGATACCCTGAAAATTTAATGCGCTCCGCCATCGCACCACTGGCAATGGTGGCGGCGGTGGAAGCAAACATCATCTGAAAAAACAAATGTGCCCATTGCATATTGCTAAGCTGCTCTGGTAAAAACTCGCTTTGACCCACGTAACCTGTGGGGTTGTTGCCTGCCATCAAACCATAGCCCAAGATATAAAAAATTAACCCGCCAATCGCCATGTCGGTGTAGTTTTTCATCAACACATTCACGGTATTTTTACTACGCACTGAGCCTGCTTCAATGAGCGCAAAGCCCGCCTGCATAAAGAACACCAGCAAACCACCAATAACTACCCACATCACATTTTGGTAGTCATATAGCTGCTCATTGGTGGGCGTCGCAGCGTACACCGAGGAATGTTGATAAAAAACCATCACGGATAATAGCCATTTATAGGCTTTATTAAGCCGTTTACCCGTATGCCGTTGAACCGTATTGTTTAACTTTCTCATGAAGCTTTTACCCTTATGCCCTTATGCCCTCGATAAAAAACTATCGCTCAAGTATTAATCAGTTTTGCCAAGACAAGGAATGCAAATTGTGTACCAAATAAGAAAATGATTAAAAAATAGCGGGTTTTGACAACGCATAAAAAAGCGCTTTAAGCCGTGATGACTTAAAGCGCTAATAGTTGAGGTTAATGGCTATAAGGACTCGTTATCTGAAGTGTCGCCTGTTTTATGGATATCTTCAGTGGGATTGCCTTCTGTCACCGTACCATCATTGGTGGGTTCGTCCGCAAGTTTTGGATTAAAGGCCTTATTACGCGCATCGGCATTTTCAAGCCACAGCGCGTTTAAAATCGCCAATAATACCGCAAACCCCAATCCTAATATCCACGCAAAATACCACATTGTGTTCTCCTATTAAGTTGCCTTGATTTGGGTCAGTAAAGTGAATGCTCTTGCTCTCGAACATAAGCCTTGGTCACTTTACCGCGCATCACGCTATATGCCCAGCTGGTGTAACCTACAATCATCGGTAATAACACCACCACGACAACCAACATAATCATCAAGGTAAGATGACTCGATACACTGTCCCAAACCGTCAAGCTTGACCGTGGATCGCTAGACGATGGCATGACAAACGGAAATAACGCCACCCCTGCGGTCATAATCACACTAAGCACAGCAATACTGGAGGCGATAAATGCGCTCAAGGTTTTACGCGCTTTTAGCAATATCGCCGTTACAAGCGGCATGATGACACCAAGTACAGGGAATGCCCATGCCAGCGGATACTGATGATAATTTGCCATCCATGCGCCCGCTTGACGTGTCACCTCTTTATTAAGCACATTTGGCAAGGCTTGGGGGTCAATAGGGCTTGTGATATGATAGCCGTCAATGGATTGTATCCATACCCCTGCTATCACAAACAGCACCGCCATCACCAGACTACTGATAGCAGCGTAGTTAATGGTACGATTTTGTACCTCGTCAATGGTACGATGCGCCAAATACGCCCCACCTTGCATAATCAACATAGACGCACTGATTAAGCCACACAGTAGGGCAAATGGATTAAGCAATGCCCAAAAAGAGCCTGTGTAAGTCGATACCAAATGGTCATTAAAACTAAATGGCACGCCTAAAAACAAATTACCAAATGCCACGCCAAACACCACAGCCGGAATAAATGAACCGACAAATAACGCCCAGTCCCACGCTTTTCGCCAGGTTGGATTGTGTATCATACTGCGATATTTAAACCCCACCGGGCGGAAAAACAACGCCCACAATACTGCCATCAACGCCCAATAAAAACCGCTAAAGGCAGTGGCGTACACCATCGGCCATGCCGCAAAAATCGCGCCACCTGCGGTGATAAACCACACTTGGTTACCTTCCCAGTGCGGACCAATGGTATTGATAATCACCCGGCGCTCTTCATCATCCTTGCCGACAAAAGGCAGTAACGAACACACGCCCATATCATGCCCATCCATGATAGCAAACCCAATGAGCAGCGCACCGACCAATAACCACCAAATAATTTTGAGTGTTTCATAATCAAACAACATGATTCACCTCGGCTGTATCATGGGGCAAATTTAATGAAGGACTCACATGAACCTTGTGAGTATCTTCGCCGTAGTATTTGCCTGTACCTAGACTTGCCGGTCCTTTACGGGCATATTTCACCATCAAGTACATTTCAATCATCAGCAGCACCGTATAAAAACCAACAAATCCCGCCAGCGAGGCATACACATTCGCCACGCTAATGTTGGAGACTGAAAAATAGGTCGGCAACATGCCATAAATCGTCCAAGGTTGACGCCCATACTCAGCAACAAACCAACCAAATTCAGCAGCAAGCCAAGGCGCAGGCAGCATCAATAATGCCCAACGTAACAGCCAAGGTTTTTCGATAAAGTTGCCTTTGACACTTGACCAAAGACTAATCGTAAACAATGCCAACAATAAAAAGCCCAAGCCCACCATGGCACGAAATGACCAAAACATCGGGACAATAGGCGGAATGGTGGCATCGGTGGCCTGTTTAATCATGGCAGGCGTAGCTTTGCTGACATCTGGCGAATAGCGTTTGAGCAATAACCCAAAGCCCAAGTCTTTTTTTACCTTTTCAAATTCAGCCACTGTCACAGGATTTGGGGTTGAACCTGGGGGCGCACTGCGTAATTGCTCCAGCAGCAGCACCGCTTTTTGACCATTGATGATACGTTTTTCATTGATGATTTTGATGTCATGGATGCCCAAAATCGGGGTATCCAGCGAGCGCGTCCCAATCAAGCCCATCACATACGGGATTTGTACTGCCCAGTTGTTTTTTTGCTCGGCTTGGTTGATATCTGCAATCAAATTAAAACTGGCAGGCGCAGGCTCGGTTTCCCACATCGCCTCTATCGCTGCCATTTTGGTTTGCTGTGCCAAGCCAATAGAATAACCCGACTCATCACCCAGCACGATGGTGCTACAAATCGACGCAAAACCAAATGCCGCCGCGACTTGAAAGCTGCGTTTGGCAAATTCGACATCGCGTTTTTTGAGCAGATACCACGCTGAGATGGCAAGCACAAAGGTCGCCCCCACCGTATAGCCGGCAGAGACGGTATGCACAAATTTGTTTTGCGCCTCAGGGTTAAATAATACTGCCGCAAAATCGGTCATTTCCATGCGCATGGTTTGGTAATTAAACTCCGCGCCAACCGGATTTTGCATCCACCCATTGGCAATCAAAATCCACAACGCGGATAGATTGGTACCCAGCGCCATCAATATAGTCACCAGCAAATGCTGTCCGCGCGACAGTCTATCCCAACCAAAGAAAAACAGTCCGACCATGGTCGATTCTAAAAAAAACGCCATCAAGCCTTCAATGGCAAGCGGCGCCCCAAAAATATCGCCGACATATTGTGAGTAATATGCCCAGTTGGTACCAAACTGGAATTCCATGGTGATGCCGGTGGTGACACCCAAGGCAAAGTTGATGCCAAACAGTTTGCCCCAAAAACGTGTCATGTCTTTCCACACTTCTTTGCCTGTCATCACGTACATGGATTCCATGATGACCAGCAGCCACACCATGCCCAGTGTGAGTGGTACAAATAAAAAATGATATAACGCCGTGACTGCAAATTGCAGACGGGATATATCGACGAGGTGTTCTGTTATCATGTTGACTCCTTGGTTTGACAACCAATTGAGATGTCAATTACCCTCATGCGTGGTTTAAAAAAGGGTAATTTTTTATTTACAAACATTATATAAATCTATAAATTATTTGTCATGCGGCATAATGTCGCACCCGACTACAAAATACTATGATGAGTATTGCGTTGCTGCTACCATCTTCTCATACCCTGTCAAAGATGGTAATCGTTGAATGAGTGATAGTTGAATGAGTGATAGTTGACTGCGTAATAGTTTATGGGTCTTTTGAAGGTAGTCGTTTAAAGTGAGCTCGTTCATCGCTTTACTTATTTAATTGCCTTTTATATGGCTTGTTATATGCCTTTATCCAGGTTTTATCAACCCTTATCGGTGGGCAATGTGTTTACATTTTTTAGTCTCATTGCATTGATGAGCATGATTTGTCGTACCTAACCCGTGCTTGATACGCTATGATGTGTCAATTGATTTTATCGTTACTGTTAACCAACCATGTCTGAAACTTCTGCTGTCAACCAAACCCTTCGTCACTATGCCGCTATGGCAAAGCGACCGATTTATATGGCATGGGGACTGTCAGTTGTGTCCACGCTGGTATTGATCGTGCAGTCTTGGCTGATTGCGGTCATCTTTGCAGATTGGTTAACGCAAATTACCCATCACCGCCCTGCCACTGACGTATTTTTTGATTATTTGCCGTGGCTCATAGGGTGTCTGTTGCTACGTCCTTTACTGCATTTTTGCAAGGACCAGCTGGCGTTAGAGGCGGGGCTACAAGTAGCCAGCATCCTACGAAAAACGCTAGTTGAAAAACTGGCACAAGTAGGTGTAGCACGCGACCAGTATGGCAGTGATGGCGGGCTTGCCAGTATGGTGATTGAGCAATGTGACGCCTTAACGGGCTATGTCAGCCGTTTTTATCTGCAGCGACTGATTGTGGTGACCACGCCTATCATGCTATTAGTCGCCGCTGCAACCCAAAGCTGGATAGCGACGCTGATTTTACTGCTGACCGCACCCCTAGTTCCTGTATTTATGGTATTAATTGGTCATGCCACCGCCCGTAAAAGTCGGCAACAATTTGCCGCGATGGCACAGCTGAGCGGGCGATTTTTAGATTGGTTACGTGGCACAGCGACACTGCAACGGCTGGATGCTGTCGGGCACGCGAGTCAAGACATCGATGCCTCAGCCGAAGCCTACCGTATCCGCACCATGTCGGTACTCAAAATTGCGTTTTTAAACACCGCCGCGCTAGAACTATTAGCCGCGCTGTCGATTGCGCTACTTGCCGTGTATTTGGGTTTTGGTTTAATCGGTATTTTACCCTGGCAAAAAAACACGGTGCCTGTGCCTTACCAGTCGGCGCTATTTTTACTGCTATTGGCACCTGAATTTTATGCCCCGCTACGTCAGTTGGGCGCGGATTATCATGTTAAAGCGCAAGCGGAAGGTGCGATTGCTGAATTATCACCGTTGTTAGCTTTTCAGTCAGCGGAAAAAACAAAAGCTAACCCCTTTATATTAACTGCGCCCCCTGCCATTGACGCGGATAATATTTGGGTCAATCATCAGCAGCGCACACGACTCGCGCCGTTAAGTTTTGCTATTGCCGCAGGGGAACGGTTGGCGATTGTCGGTCAAAGTGGCAGCGGCAAATCCACGCTATTGCAAATTTTTTTGGGTTTTTGTGCCTATCAAGGCGATATCTTTATTGATAACCAAAATTTTAATACCATCAATTCCACGCAATTTCGCCACCAAATCGCCTATTTGTCACAGCAAACCATGCTACTGCCGATGAGTATCGCCGATAATTTGCGCCTGCCAAACCCAACCGCCAGTAATGACAAACTATGGCAAATTCTTGCGCAAGTGGGGTTAAAACCTTTGATAAAGGCACTGCCAAATCAGCTAGATACTCAGTTAGGTGAGCGTGGTAGCGGGTTGTCCGGTGGACAGCAGCGACGATTGGCAATAGCCCAGTTACTATTACAAGACGCACAGCTTTGGCTACTCGATGAACCCACTGAGCATTTAGATAGTGACACCGCAGCCGAGATTAATGCGCTATTACAACAAGTGACGAGGGGGAAAACCGTGTTATGGGTGACGCACGATGCCACAAAACTACCTTGGCTGGATCGGCAAATAAGCCTTGATATTGCATCTACTTTGGCGAAGGCGTAACGGTATGACAGACTCTAATAGTAAAAATAGGCTTATTAGTCAAAATAGCCTTGTCAACACTCACCGGCAAAAAAAAGCAAACAGTCATCAAACCTTTCGTTTAACCCAGCTGTTTAGCACGCAGCTAGATAAATGGCTCATTGCTGCCTGTTTAGCCATGATGACTGCGTTATCCGTGATTGGCCTATTGATGACGTCAGGGTGGTTTATTTCTGCGGCAGCAATGACAGGGATGGTGGCGCTGGGCTCACACAGTTTTAATTATCTGGTACCGGCAGCGATTATCCGTGTGATGGCGATGGTACGTACCGCAGGACGCTATGGTGAAATGATGGTGTCCCACCATGCGGTGTTTGGTTTGTTGCAGCGGCTGCGAGTGCGGTTTTTTAACCAGTTTTCACGCCTGCCACTGGCAAATTTATCAATTACCTTACAATCTACCCATGCCATGCACCGTTTAACCCATGATATTGATGTGCTCAATGAGTTGCCACTGCGCGTGGTATCGCCTTGGCTAGTCGCGACAACCGCTAGCTTGCTAGTAGCCACCTTACTTTATCAGTATGAGGTTAACCCCGTGCTGATTACCATATTTTTAATCGCGGGTTTGATGCTACCTGCCATGCTGACATGGCGCAGTATCAAGCACGCCCTCGCTCATCAGGCATTGGCAGAGTCTAGGCGCGTTAGTTTGCTCAATCCGCTATCGGCGCTTACCCATTTATTGATTTGGCAGCGCTGGCAATCCGAATTGACTGCTTTTAACAGCTTCGACACTCAACATACGCATCAGCAAAAGCGCATCCAGCGCGCCCAGTCGTTGGTCATGCTGATTATGCAGTGGCTGATTGCAGCGGTTTTGGTCGGCTTGTTAGTGGGTTTTTATCACACGCCCCTTGTCATCAGTGTGCCGATGTTGCTTGCGCTATTCCTCGGTATCATGGGCATGACTGACTTGCTAGCACCGTTAGTAACCCATTCGTTAGCCCTTGGCAATAGTTTGGCAGCAAAACATCAACTCAATGAATTACTCAATCCTTCGCTACAACCTAGCCATCATTTAAACCATGATTTAG
Source organism: Moraxella sp. CTOTU47724 (assembly GCF_032014955.1). Taxonomy (NCBI): domain Bacteria; kingdom Pseudomonadati; phylum Pseudomonadota; class Gammaproteobacteria; order Moraxellales; family Moraxellaceae; genus Moraxella; species Moraxella sp. CTOTU47724. The sequence goes on along the minus strand of NZ_DALZSV010000008.1, from coordinate 7,276 downwards.
CCCCTTTACCCATTGATGTTGCGCGCCTAAGTGCACCACTCACACTCACCATCCATCAGTTAGCTGGCAAAATGCCGCAGGCGATTGTCGGTTTCAAAGCTATCAGCTTGACTGCCACCCAAGGCATCCCGGTATTGATTACTGGGCGCTCGGGCGCGGGCAAATCAACACTGTTACAGGTGCTAGCCCATGAACTAGCACCGCAACAAGGCAGCATCGAGCTCAATGGTATGGATTGGCTAGCTTTACACAATACGCCCGCCCTCACAGGTTATCTGGGGCAACAGATTGATATTTTTGACCAAACCTTGGCAACCAATTTAAGATTGGGCAACGCCGATGCCAGTGATGAACAGCTTTGGCAAGTGCTGGGTAAGGTTGGGCTCAAAGACTGGGCGCGCAGTCAGCCGCTACGATTACAGACCCCGCTAGGGGAATACGGGCAAGCTATTTCGGGTGGACAAGCCAGACGTATTGCCTTGGCACGGCTATTACTTAGCCCAAAAAAAATCTTGCTGCTTGATGAGCCGTTTGCAGGACTTGATAAAAAAAGCCGTGAAGCACTTTGGCAAATGCTGGTACAGCATCAGCAGCAAGGCATTTTAATCATTGTCACCCATCATCTTTGGCAAACTGAGTGTCCAATTAATATCGTGCAATTACCTGAGCCTGATGTTTTTATTTAACCTGTCGGGGGAAGCCTTGATTTGACAGGCAAAGAAATTGATACAAACATTTTTGAACATTGCTGCGGGCGTTTATGCAAAGCAAATTTTTTTAATCCGATTGCTATAACCTACCTAGCCTGATTCTGCGTTATCGCTAAGTTTCTGCTGTCTTAATTTTTGTATGATAGTACTATCCAATCAAGGGTTATCAACCACTATATTAACAACCGCAGGAAAACCTATGAACTTAGCAAAATTTAACCCCTCATTTTTAGCCACTGGGCTTAGTGTAGCCTTGCTTAGTGTCATTACAGGTGCGACAGTCACCGCCTGTGCTAGTACCTCAGCGGCACCCCAAGCGCAAAAAATGCAAAAACGCCACCCCGCCAATGCCAAGCACTTTGAGCAACGCTTACAAGCTATGCAGGCCAACGCCCAAGCAGCCGCCAATGCCAGCATCAGTGCCTCTCAAGCAGTCGCCTTGGTACAAAAACAAGCCGCGAACACACGTATTGTTGGTGTACATTATTATGACAGTAGCAACCGACCCAACCCAAATCCTGCCCGTAGCGGCAACAACGCCAATGACAACATTGTCGGCTACCGGGTCATGACCCTTAATGCAAATGGTCAACCACAGCTATATATCGTCAATACGTCTAATGGTCAAGTGACCCAAGCAAGCATGCCATCACGACCGCAACAACCCAATGACCCCAATAACATGGGCAACCCCAACAATCAACCGCCTGCGCCGCCTGCCACCAATGTCAGCCTAGAGCGCGCCATGCAATTGGCAGCAAGCCAAGTGGGTGGTGAAGCCATTGGCGCCCATTTGGGTGGGGATAAAGGGGGCAAAATGGGTCATGGTCCTCGTGACGGTCAACGCCGCCCTAACAGAGACCCACAAATGGGCAATACAGGCATGCCGCCTGCACCAAACCCTGCCCAGAATCAATCACCAAGAACCCCAAGCTATCAGATTGAAGTGGTAAAAGGTAAAGAAGTCTATCATGTCAAAGTTGATGCCCAAACAGGTGCCGTGAGCGATGTCAAATCACTTAACGACCTCAACCGTCGTGCGCCTACTCAGCCATAATTGAGTGCCAAATGGCAACTTTGCCTATGAGCAACACCGTCATTCTTAGAATGGCGGTTTTTTGTGTTATAGTTTATTTATTGAACAGTATTCGTGTATAAAGGTAACCCAATGAGAGTATTACTCGTCGAAGATGACGTATTCATTGCCGACAGTCTGATTGATAGTCTAGAAGAAGAAGCGTATGCGGTAGACTGGGCAAAAGATGGGCGAGAAGCGATTTTGACCCTCAAAGTCGAATCGTATGACGTGATTTTGCTGGATTTGGGCTTACCAGAAATTGACGGCATGAGCGTGTTAGAGACGCTTCGCAGTGCCAAAATCGATACGCCTGTACTGGTGCTGACCGCTCGAGACCAAATCAAAGACCGCGTGAAAGGGCTGGATGCTGGGGCAGATGACTATATGACTAAGCCATTTGCGATGAGTGAATTGCTTGCTCGTATGCGTGTGTTGGTGCGCCGCTCACAAGGCAATAGCCAAAACACCCTACAAGTCGGCGACTTAACCCTCGATATCAATGCCAAACGCCTCAAACGTGACGGCATAGAAATCGATATTACCGCCAAAGAATACATGCTGCTCACCACTTTTATGACCGCGCCCGATAAAGTGTTTTCTAAAAGTGAATTGGAAAATTCTATCTACAATTGGGAAGCCGGGATAGAGAGCAATGCCATTGAATTTTTAATCTATGGACTGCGCAAAAAAATTGGTCAAAAACGGATTAAAAATATCCGTGGTTTAGGCTGGTATATCAGCGCCGAAGCCCAAGACTGATAAAAAGCGATAGAAAAAGGCTCAAAAAATATCCAGACAATGACCGCCAAATAGCGGCGAAAATGACCATGACTACCCCTACAAAAACCGCCCTTCCCTTGCAAAAATCGTTGCAAAAATCACTGCAAAAACAGTTGCTGGTCTGGATCCTTGGCACGTTACTATCGATTGGCATTTTGGTACAGATTGCGGTATTTTGCTATACCTATCAAGAGTTTAACACCTCACAAGAAACCAATCTTAGCTATCTTGCTGAGCTGGTTAGCTCGCGCGCGGCCCTGCGACCCCCTCCCCGTAACCTGAAGCCTAATAGGCGTCTATCAAACCCAGATAACGATTTTGCACCGCATGACTTACCACCGCCTAGACCACCTCTACCAGCTAAGATAGCTTCTGCCCCTAGCAGTAGCACGCCGACCACGGTTTTCTCATCCAATGATGAAAGCAACGTACTACAGTATCAAGGCGTTAAAGACGGTGTGCAAGTTGATATCTTCCCGGCCCGTTTTGGCAAAATTGACACCAATTTTATTGAGCCAATGGCTCACCCGCAATTGATTAACACCCCTATTGGTTTTAGTGAATTAACCCTCGATGGTGAAATCTGGAAAGTCTTTCGTAAAGACACCCCAAGGCGGGTGATTTTTGTGCGTCAACCTGTCGAATGGCAGAAAAAAATTGCGTTAAAATCGGCTTGGCAATCTATTATTCCAATTTTACTAACGACCCTATTGCTGCTTGCCCTATTGCCTTGGGTATTAAAGCGCGTATTGCGTCCGATTCAGATATTAGCTAGGCAAATGGCAAAACGTCATGGTCAAGATCTCAGCTTGATCGAGCTACCCACTGACAGCCAACATCGCTCGATTCTGCCCAGCGAGCTCATGCCCTTGGTCATTGAAATCAATGCCTTGTTACAAAGGGTTGACGCGCATATCCAAAACCAAAATCGCTTCATCGCGGATGCCGCGCATGAGCTACGCTCGCCATTGACCGCCATCTCGCTGCAAGTGCAACAACTGCAAAAATACAGTCAAGACGCGGCGATGTATAGCGACCCTGCAAGGCAAGCCAAATTCAAACAAAACATTCATAAGCTCGCTGTCAGAGTGGAACACAATCAACATCTGGTGGAACAGCTACTTACCCTTGCCCGTATGGACGCCCAGCAATCACAGCTGACCGAGCGCACCAACACGCCCACCGATTTAATCGCAGTGCTACGAGAAGCCATCAAACTGCTATTTCCGATTGCCGATAGCAAAGACCAAACCCTGTCGGTTGACAACCATCTCGCCGCGCTGGGTACGTCAGCGACGCAGGTCAGTCTAGATGAAACTGCCTTGTTTATCCTCCTCAAAAATTTACTGCAAAATGCCATTTTATATACCCCAACCACAGGCAATATCGCTGTTGTCATTGACCACATGACTATCGAAGATTTAACGCAGTCGTCAAGCAGCACCGATTCGACCCATGCCACCCATGCCAACTTCGCTAACCCATTGACCCCGACCCCTGTGTTGGTGAACAACGCTAGCAACAAACCCAATCACCGCGCAAAACGACTCATCGTCCAAGTTGCCGATACCGGCATTGGCATTGATGCAGCCCATTATCAGGACGTCTTTCAACCCTTTTACCGCGTCAATCAAAATGCGTCAAGCGCATCCCTAGCACACGGACAAGGGCAAGGACAACCAAGTAGCACACAAACCCATAGTGATACTGCGAAAAAATCTTTTTCCTCCAAAGACACAAGCGCCCATTCAGGTTTGACGGTGATTGGCGGTACCGGCTTGGGTTTATCGATTGTTTATCAAATTTGTCAACAAGCCCATATCGATATTTATCTGAGTCCTACGCAAGTGGTTGAGAATAACGCCCAAACCACTGCCACCACCCAAGGCTTAACGGTAACCTTGGTGTTTTAGCCTGCCTCAAAAACAACGTAATTTTGTCAAATCATTGCTGCTTTTTTTAAATCATTGTTCAATCTAGTTTTCTCAAACGTATAATTGCGGTATAAAGTACAACAACTATGCTTGGGTAAAACGGAAGTCAACTTTACGATGTTTGATTTTATATTGAAAAAAAATAAAAAAAATGCGCTAGACTCAATGCATGACAAGCCATCGGGTGTGCTTAATAAACTGGTATTTTATAGCGGTTTATTCGCTGTATTGCTTGCGATTATTGAGACAGGGTTTGTTTTTAAAGTTTGGTTGCATGGCGTGGCTTCGACGTTTTATTTGATCGTGCTTGGGCTTAATTTTATTGAATTATTGAGTCAATATGTGCAAAAAGGTATACGCTCAAAGCTTGTGCTAACGTTTGATTTGTGCATTGCTTTATTAGTCATTGCGTTATTGGTGACACATTTTTTTGCCGATAATAGTTCTTTTTTATACAAATTCTTGTTTGAAAAATCGCTGATAAAAATTGCGTTGTTGGTTTCTTTTATTCGTCAGTTATTGGTAATGGAGTTTAGCTTTAAGATAGTCGTTGCGCACCCTGCCCAGTTGTTTATTTTAAGTTTTCTATTGCTTATTTTGCTCGGCACGTTTTTGCTGATGATGCCAAATGCCACGTATGGTCATATTGCGTTTGTTGATGCTTTATTTACTGCCACGAGTGCGGTGTGTATTACAGGTCTGGCGGTAAAAGACACAGGCGCTTTTTTTACCCCATTGGGTCAAATCATTATCATGTGTTTGTTTCAATTGGGCGGCTTAGGGATTTTAACTTTTGCCACTTATTTTAGCTATTTTTTTCGAGGGCGCATCAGTTATCAAACACAGCTACAGATTGGGCATGTGACCTCAGCCAATCGTATGAGTGATGTACTAAAGACGCTCAAAGTAATTTTTGCGGTCACGTTTGCGGTGGAGTCCGTGGCAGCCATGGCGATTTATCTCAGTATGCTTGATGTCCCTATGAGTATCCATCGTCGCATCTTTTTTTCGGTTTTTCATGCCATCTCTGCATTTTGTAATGCAGGTTTTTCAACGATGACTGATAGCTTATATGAGTTACAACTGCGCTTTAATTATCCGTTACAAATGGTTGTGGCGGTGACATTTTTGTTTGGGGGGTTGGGGTTTGCGATAGTTGCCAATGTCGTGGAATATTTGCGCCATCAGGTGATGCGCCTGTTGTTTCCTAACCGCTCACGATATGGTGCCAAGCCGTGGCTACTGAGTATCAATAGTCGCATTAGTCTAGTGACGACCGTATCCTTGCTAGTGCTTGCCTTTGTCAGTGTGCTTGCCTTTGAGTGGCAAGGCACCTTAACTGAGCATACCAGTGTCATAGGCAAACTTGTGACAGGGTTTTTTGTGGCAGCTGCACCGCGCTCATCAGGAATCAACGTGGTAGACATGGCACAGCTAGCGCCACCGACCGTGATGCTTACCATTGCATTGATGTGGGTTGGGGCATCCCCAAACTCTACAGGCGGTGGTATCAAAACCACAACCTTTGCGGTCGCTGTGCTCAATATTGTGTCACTGGCACGCGGCTATTCTCGTATCGAAATATTTCGTCGTGAAATTGCGGATATCTCAGTGAAGCGGGCATTTGCGATTATCTGTTTATCAGTGATTATCATTGCATTTGGTTGTACGTTAATACGCTGGGCAGAGCCCAACATGAGTATGACAGAAGTGTTATTTGAAAGTGTTTCTGCTTACACTACCACAGGGTTAAGCTTAGGCATCACCCCGCATTTAAGTGCATTTAGTAAATCCGTACTGATTGGGCTGATGTTTTGTGGACGGGTTGGGGCATTGACCATCTTAATTGCCTTATTAAATCGCCCAAGGCATCAAAGCTATCGCTATCCTAGCGAAGAGATTATTATCACCTAAAGATAAATTGATAAGGTATAGATATGAAATACATCATCGTCGGTCTAGGCAATTTTGGCTCATCACTTGCCACCAAACTCACCAGTCAAGGACATGAGGTCATTGGTATTGATATCGACATGGATAAAGTTGAGCGCTACAAAGAATCCATTTCGCACACGATTTGTATCGATTCTACCAGTGAAAATGCCGTCTCGGGGTTACCCATTGCCCAGACAGATGTGGTACTCATTACCATTGGCGAAGACCAAGGGCAAAACGTGATGGTCACTGCGCTATTCAAAAATCTTAATGCCAAATATATCATTAGCCGAGCCATTAACCCACTGCACGAAAAAGTGCTACAAGCATTGGGGGTTGATGACATCATCCAGCCCGAAAACGAGGCGGCAACCCACTGGGCAAAGAAACTGTCGCTAACTGGCTTAATTGATTCATTTGAACTCGATAACGATTATAGTATCGTTCAAATACAGACACCGCCTACATTTTACGGTAAGACAGTTCACGCGCTCGATTTAATCAATCAATTTAATGTGATGCTGTTAACCACCATTTCATTTCACCAAAACCAATTTGGATTTGGCCGAAATCAAACTAAATCCAAAATTGATGGCATTGTGCATGCAGATTTTGTCATTGAGCCTGATACGGTTTTAGTATTATTTGGGGAAACCAATGACTTAAGACGGCTGTTCAAGTATATGCACGCATCCCAGAATTCATAACAATAGCCCATCCAAGCATCTTGTGTTTTCACAACAGCTTGCGACCTTATATGTCGTCAGACAAAATTTTCGGTCAAAAAATGGTCACGTTTTGGTCACAAGCGTTTGGTCACGTTAGTTTTACTTAAATAT
>NZ_DALZSV010000007.1:49024-68185 GCF_032014955.1 Moraxella sp. CTOTU47724 | reverse complement strand
GGGTTTCATCAAACTCCACCGCTTCCATATCATCAAAATCAGCTAAATTAGTGGTAGTAAAGATTTTTTCGATGAGTGATTTGATTTTGTGGTGTTCGGCAACCACTGTTTCTACGGTAAACCTTGTACCAAACCGCAGCGCGTCTAAAGCATCTACCCGCGTCGGGTCGCTCATGGCAACAAATAAGCGGCTACCTCGTTGAAAAATCGGCAGAATATTAAATTCGCGAATAATTTTTTCATCAACCGCTTCTTTTGGAATATAGTTGACATTGATGGCATCCAAATCAATGAGGGGATCGCCAAATTCTCGCGAAATTACCCACGCTACCGCGTCAGCTTGCGCAAGCTTATTATCAACCACATAGGCGATTAAATTTATTTTTTGCTGCTGCGATTCTGCCAATACTTTTTGCATTGCCGCTTCGCTAATTAGTCCTTCATGCACTAATCGCGAGGCAATGCCACCAAAACCAGGAAGGGATGCTGCCATCGTTTCTCTCGTTTACTCAATATTTATTCAAATGGGCTAATGTTTGTTAGTGTAAACTATTCATTTATATATTAACAAATCATTCTCGACAAATCCGTGAATTCAACGATAAATATTTTTTTAACGCATTTTATCCCTATCTATCAACCTTCATAAAACTGTTTGATACATTATCCCTTCTTTATCCTTTCTTTAAACACCTTACTTGCGTAACCCAATAATTTATTCGGCAAATCGCGGCAATTGCTTATATAATACCTACCATTTTACGCCTGATATTTTAAATACCCGTATTTTCATATCTTGATATCTTTAAATGGTGATGTTTTACATCATGATATGTTAAATAGCGTTACTTATATTTTAATGTTATCTTGACATTTATACTTTGCAAATTCGTAGATAACCACTTACCTCAATTGACAGGGACATTATGAAAGCATCTGATTATGTAGCAAATTGGCAGAATTCTTGGGTGATTGCTAATTGGAAAATGAATCCTAGCACACAGCTGACTGTCACAGCCCTTATGACCGATTTACAGCAGCAGCTACCTGCAGATGCACTGCAAAGCTGTAACGTGGTTATTGCGCCGAGTTTTATGCATTTATCGACCACGCAACAAGCCATTCAACATGGGTCATTGAACATCGGGCTAGCTGCGCAAAACTTATGTGCACAACACGCCGATAAAGGCGCGTTTACTGGGGAAGTTTCGGGTGCTCAGCTCAAGGACGCTCAAGTAAATTATGTTTTAGTCGGACATTCAGAACGCCGTCAATATTTTAATGAAGATGACGCTTGTTTAATCCAAAAAATTCGCAATGCCTTTGCACATGATTTAACCGTTGTTTTTTGTATCGGTGAAACACAAGCCCAGTATGAGCAAAATCAGACCCAAGATGTGCTAGCAGCACAATTAATGGTAGTTAAACAACTAGCCGCTGAATGTGATAACTTATCTTCTAAGTTAATTATTGCTTATGAACCCGTTTGGGCGATTGGTACAGGTAAAATCCCAACCATACAAGAAGTACAAAATATTCATGCTTTTATCAACACCACCTTGACAGACATCGATGCCTCTTTAGCGACCACACCGATATTGTATGGCGGCAGCGTGAAAGCAGATAATGCGGCAGAAATCGCCCAATGCCCAAATGTAAATGGGGTGTTGGTAGGTGGGGCATCACTTGACGCGACTGGCTTTACACAAATTATTCAAGCATTTGCCCGAATTTAAGGTAAAATATCACCCATTTAAAATTTTTACTTTTGCCACTGACAGCGTTTTTGTTGGGCATCAGTGCTATCAAGTTTTGTAGAGATAAGTATGTATAATGCAATTTTAGTGGTTCATATCATTGTCGCGATTTCGATGATTGGTCTGATTTTGGTTCAACATGGTAAAGGTGCCGATGCCGGCGCTTCATTTGGTGCAGGCGGTTCGGCAACCGTATTTGGTGCGTCTGGCTCTGCCAACTTTTTGACGCGCTTGACGGCGGTTTTAACGGCAATCTTCTTTATCACCAGTATGACACTGGCAGTATTTGCTAAACAGCAATCGCTATCTAGCCGTACCCTTGATACCAGTCTAGCGACTAATACTGCGCCTGCAAACCCTACACCAACGACGCCTACACCATCCAAATAAGTAATTAAAAAAAATGTTGCGTTATTGGTAGTTTTGACCTAGAATACAGCGTCTATTTTAGAGTGTTGTTATTTGAAAACAGCTTGGTTAAAGTAGTTTGGTTTTTTGCGATTGTGGTGGAATTGGTAGACACGCTACCTTGAGGTGGTAGTGCCGCAAGGTGTGAGGGTTCGAGTCCCTCCATTCGCACCAACTAAATTAATTTTAAATAACTGTTGACAAGGTTAATATCTCACTCTATAATGCGCTCTCTGAATTGTTGCGGGGTGGAGCAGTCTGGTAGCTCGTCGGGCTCATAACCCGAAGGTCGTTGGTTCAAATCCAGCCCCCGCTACCACTTTTCTAGTAGCATTGCTTTGGTATCATTACTAGAAAAATCAATTTAGACACACTTTTATTGATTTAAAAGCCCACCAATTAGTTTGTGGGTTTTTTTGTATCTGTTGGTTTCGAAAAAACTTAAGTTTTGCTAAATTAGCGGTTGCGTTTTAGTAATTTACCGATTTTTAAAATTAGCTTTTAAAATCAACAAAGATGTTAATAATCAACTCTAAAGGATATCATGAAACTATCAACGAAAGTTGCTGAACTGACCCAAATCATTGAGCCAGCAGTAACTGCCTGTGATGTGAGCTTGTGGGGTATTGAATTTGTACCACAAGGTCGACGCTCTCTTCTTCGTATTTATATTGAAGCCCTACCTGAAGACCGTGCCGAAGGCAAACAAGTCACTATTGAAGACTGTGCTGCGGTCACCCACCAAGTCGGTGGTGTGTTGGACTTGCACGACCCGATTGCAGGCGAGTATCTACTTGAGGTGTCTTCGCCCGGTTTAGACCGCGCGTTTTTTTCTGCTGAGCAGCTGCATGACTATGTGGGGCAAACCCTCAGCTTACGATTGATTCATGCGATTGGACAAGGTAGTGATAAGCGCCGTAAAGTCACAGGCGAATTGGTCAATATTGACGAGCGCCAGTTGACGGTCAGAACCGAAAATGATCAAGTCAATGACCAACTTTTAGCCATCGAGCTTGATAATATTGATAAAGCCAATTTGGTCTACCAATTTTAGCTTTTAAATTTGGGGTTAACGCCTTTTTTACGCTATGTCTTCTAGCTAACTCTTTTCTAGCTAAAAGCAAGATTTTAAAGAATAAAGTCTAGAATGACTTAAATTATAGGTGATTACATGAATCGAGAAATTTTAACGGTCGTTGAAACCGTCAGTAATGAAAAAGGCTTAAATCCTGAAGATATTTTTGAAGCGATTGAGCAAGCCTTGGTGGTATCGACCAAAAAGAAAGTTTATAGTGAGCAGCCTGAAGTTGCCGTGCGCGTGCATATCAATCGCAAAACAGGTGACTATGACACTTACCGTTATTGGACAGTAGTGGCAGATGAAGATCATGAAATGCCTGCCTGTCAACTAGCGATTAGCGATTTGGATGAAAACGAGTGGAAAATCGGCGACGTCAAAGAAGAACAAATCGAATCCATTGAATTTGGTCGTATTGCTGCTACCCAAGCCAAACAAGTCATCATTCAAAAAATCCGTGAAGCTGAACGTTCACTGGTGGCAGATGCGTTTGAACATCGTATCGGCGAGATGATTACGGGTGAAGTCAAAAAACCGGCGCGCGATGGTTATATCATTGATTTGGGCGATAATGTCGAAGGCTATCTACCACGCGATAAAATGTTGCCCCGTGAGCAGCTGCGCATCAAAGGTCGTATCAATGCGATTTTAGAGCAAGTCAATCGCGATAACCGTGGTGCTCAGCTCGTATTGTCTCGTACCTCACCACAGATGCTAACGGCACTGATGCAAAAAGAAGTACCAGAAATTGCTGAGCAAATCATTGAAATTCGTGATGTTGCGCGTCAACCTGGCTTACGTGCTAAGATTTCAGTCAAAACCAATGATCATCGTATCGACCCTGTCGGTGCTTGTATTGGTATGCGTGGCACCCGTATCCAAGCAGTACAACAAGAGCTTGAGGGCGAGCGTATCGACGTCGTGGTATGGTCGGATGATGCGGTGCAGTACATTATCAGCGCTTTGGAACCTGCGGATGTTGATCGTATTATTCTTGATGAAGATACCAAAACTGCAGATATCATCTTTGCCACTAACGATCAGTTGGCCCGTGCGATTGGCTCACAAGGTCAAAACGTGCGCCTTGCATCAGAATTAACAGGCTATCGTCTTAACATGATGCTCGAAGACGAGTACAATGCACAACAAGAATCAGAAACCAAAGTGTATCGCGACCTATTCTACACACGTCTTGAAGTCGATGAAGATTTGGCACAAGCCTTGGTGGATATTGGATTTACCTCACTTGAAGAAGTTGCGTATGTCCCTGCTGAGACTTTCTACGACATCGATGGGCTAGATGATGACGCCATCGACGCAATCCAAGAACGTGCCAAAGAGGCGGTAATTGCCGATGAATTGGTCAAACAACAAAATATTAAAGAGCCAAGCCAAGAGCTTCTAAACCTTGAAGGCATGACTCAAGCATGGGCCTACAAGCTTGCCGAACGTGACGTCATCACCGTCGACGACCTTGCCGAACAAGCCATCTTTGATATCCAAGATATCGAAGGTCTTGATGAAAAGACCGCAGGTGAGCTCATTATGAAAGCCCGTGAATCATGGTTTAATTAAAAAAGGTGTATGAATGGCAGATAAAACCGTAAAAGAACTTGCAGCAATGACCAAAAAGACCGTTGAAGCAATTAATAATCAACTGGTCAAGGCAGGGCTGTCTGCGCGCGGTGACAATGACATCGTCACCGATAGCGAACAACAAAAACTGGTCAGCTTTTTACAACAAAGTCATGGTCAAAATGACAAACCTCGCATTAGCTTAAAAAGCAAAACCACTTCTACTGCGCGGGTGACAGGCACTTCTGGTAAAGCCAAAAGTGTCAATGTTGAAGTACGCAAAAAAATGGTATTTGATAAACCAAATCCCAATAAAATCGCTGAAGAACTAGCGTTGCGTGAAGCAGCGGCCAAAGAAGCTGAAGAAAAAGCGCGTTTGGCAAAAGAAAAAGCCGCCCAAGAACAAGCTGAAAAAGACAAAGCCAAACAAGCCGCTGAAGCGCGTCAACAAGCTACCCTTGCAGCAATGCGTGCTAACTTAGGTGGCGGTAGTCAAGCTGCCAAAGAGCACACAACCACCAGTGTGGTAGTGAAAAAAGGCAACAAAACCGCTGCAATCGAAGTCAAAAAAGCTGACAAAAAACCTGCACCGAAAAAAGAATCGGATAGTGAACGCAAAGCGCGTGAAGCAGAAGAAGAACGCTTACGTCAAATCGAATCAGAAAATCGCCGTAAAGCCGCTGAAGAAGCTCAGCAGCGTACCCTTGAGCAAATGCGCCAAATGGCGAGTAAATATAGCGAAACCGATACTGAAACTACGATGGTTGTCAAAAAAGATGAACCATTGGCAGAAGGTTTGGTGGGCGCAGCGCTTGAAGACTCATTTGAACAAGAACGCCGTGAAATTAAACGCGGCACCGCAAGCACTGCCAACAAAAACCGTCGTCGTCGCCGTGACGATGAAGGTGAGCAAGAGATTAAGAACCGTGGTCGCGGCCTAAAATCATCGCAAGCCAATAGACACAAATTTGAAAAACCGGTTGAGAAAATCGTGCATAACGTTGAAATCGGTGAGACCATCGTGGTGTCTGAACTTGCCCAAAAAATGGCAATCAAAGTACGCGAAGTCGTCAAAATGTTAATGAAAATGGGCGAGTTGGTCCGTGAAAACGAATCTATTGACCAAGAAACCGCTGCCCTACTTGTTGAAGAAATGGGTCATAACCCAGTGCTTGTCAGCTCAACGCAAGTTGAAGATTCACTACGTGAGGCGGTGGGCGAGAAAAGTAGCAACGTCCAAGCGCGTCCGCCTGTGGTTACCATCATGGGTCACGTTGACCACGGTAAAACGTCCCTGCTCGATAAGATCCGTTCAAGTAAAGTGGCATCGGGCGAGGCAGGTGGTATTACTCAGCATATCGGTGCTTATCATGTGCAGACTGACCAAGGCGTTATTACTTTCTTAGACACCCCAGGTCACGCCGCATTTACCGCGATGCGTTCTCGTGGTGCCAAAGCGACAGATATCGTGGTGTTAGTGGTTGCAGCCGATGACGGTATGATGCCGCAGACGGCTGAAGCGATTGACCATGCGCGTGCCGCAGGTACCCCGATTATCGTGGCTATCAACAAGATGGATAAAGACAGCGCCGATCCAGACCGCGTCCTCAACGAACTAACCACCAAAGAAGTCGTTCCTGAAGAATGGGGCGGTGACACACCGGTAGTCAAAGTCTCTGCGTTAACAGGTCAAGGCATCGATGAATTGCTCGAAGTGATTAACCTACAAGCAGAAGTGATGGAACTTGAAGTCGCTACTGACGGTGCAGCACAAGGTGTGGTAATTGAATCACGTCTTGAAAAAGGTCGCGGAGCAGTGGTCAGTTTGCTGGTTAAACAAGGTACTTTAAATCAAGGTGACTTGGTACTTGCTGGCGAATATTATGGACGCGTCCGTGCTATGACCGATGAAAACGGTCAAAAAATCACCTCAGCGGGTCCTTCGATTCCTGTTGAAATCTTAGGTCTGCCTGATACACCAGCGGCTGGTAGCGAGTTTATGGTGGTTTCAGATGAGAAACGTGCGCGCGAAGTTGCAGAATATCGCACGGTGCGTGAGCGTGAAAAAGTGCTTGAACGTCAAGCCAAATCACGCTTAGAAAACTTGTTTGACCAAATGAGCGATGCCAAACTACCTTCCGTTAATTTGATTCTTAAAACTGATGTTCGAGGTTCACTAGAAGCCTTGTTAACCGCGCTTGATGAATTATCTACGGATGAAGTTAAAGTCAAAGTCATCTCATCGGGTGTCGGTCCAATCACCGAATCGGATGTGGTACTCGCTGAATCAAGCGAAGCGGTATTATTAGGCTTCAACGTTCGTGCCGATACCGCTGCCAAACGCAAAGCGGATGAAGCAGGCTTAGATATTCGCTACTATAGTGTTATCTATGGGTTGATTGATGATGTGAAAGCGGCGATGAGCGGTTTACTTGCGCCAGAACATCGTGAGCAAATCTTGGGTATCGCAGAAGTACGTGAAGTCTTCCATTCTAGTCGCTTTGGTTATGCAGCCGGTTGTATGGTGACGGAAGGTAATATTATCCGTAACAAGCCAATTCGGGTATTGCGTGATGACCAAGTTATTTTCACTGGTCAATTACAATCATTACGTCGCTTTAAAGAGGATGTTAATGAGGTGCGTGCTGGTATGGAGTGTGGTCTAGCGGTGAAAGGTTATGAAGTAAAAGAAGGCGATAAGATTGAAGTCTTCGAGATTCATGAAGTCAAACGTACCTTATAAGCTAATCTGACAACCTAATATTGCCAGCTTGCTATTAGCAACCTTCCCAGAGGTCTAATTAATCTAGGTTAATTAGACCTTTTTTTACTATAAAAAGGATTACCAATGAATCAACGTTTACAACGTCTTGCCGATCAAATTCAGCGCGACCTAGCGGTTTTGATTCGTGACGAGATTAACGACCCCCGCTTGACTGGGTTTGTGACCATTTCTAGTGTCAAAATCAGCCCAGATTTGGGTTATGCTGATATCTATGTCACTATCATGGAAAAGTCGATGGATGATGCCATGGCAAAAGATTATCATACCGAGAGCTTAGAAGTGCTGAACAAAGCATCAGGTTTTTTGCGTACTGAGCTCAGTCATTTGTTAAAAACCCGCACTACGCCACGTCTGCGCTTTCACTATGATGAAGTGACCGCTAACGCTAACTATATGATGAACCTGATTTCTAAAGCGGTACAAAGCAGCGAAGGTCAGCCATCAGATGACTGATGCGTTGTAGGCCATGACGAGCCTAGACGAGCCTATTTGTCACTTTGAGTCATTAACAGGGATGTTGAATGCAGTTACTTTGGGGTATCATTAAGTTTATCGTCATTATTCTCTCAAGTCTGTGGGTTGGGGTGTTCGTGTGGACGCATCAGCCCTTAGGCAGATATGTCAGTCTGGCACTAATTAGTGTATGGGTATTTTTCACCCTTGCTGTTTTGGTCAGTATCATCAAACCCACCCTATTTTCATCCCTACTTTCTCACCAGTCTTTATTATTGATTTTTTTTGCGGTGCTGGCGATTGCCATTGCATGCTTTTTTTCGATGTCAGCTAGCAATGAGCGTGATTGGAACCCTGAAGTTGCCCAAATGTTAGACTATCGGCTTGACCGTGATGGCAACACACTCACCATTAGCAATGTTAGAAATTTTGATTGGCAAGATAAAACCCATTTTCAGCCGCGCTGGGAAACTAGGCAATACGACTTGGCAAAACTGCAAACTGTCGATTTTATCGCCTCTTATTGGATGGGCGATGCCATTGCCCATACGCTAGTGAGTTTTGGTTTTAGTGATGGAAAGCAGCTTGCGTTATCTATCGAGATTCGCAAAGAAGTCAATGAACAGTTTAGTACGCTGGGTGGATTTTTTCGCAAGTTTGAATTGGTGATTATCGCTGCGGATGAAAAAGATATTATTTACACCCGTAGTAATATCCGTCATGAAGATGTTTATATTTATCCCATCAATATGCCAAAACACCATATTCAAGCGTTGCTGCTTGCGTATCTAGCGAAAGCCAAGTCCTTAAAAACGCAGCCGGCATGGTATAATTCATTGGTAAATAACTGTACCACGGCAATTTATGATCTGATTGACGATATCCAACCTTTGCCATTTGATTATCGTATCTTGTTATCAGGCTATATTCCCAGTTATCTGTATGACCAGCAATTGATTGATAACCGCTATAGCTTGCAACAGTGGCAACAACGGGCACACATTAACCCAAAGTCAAAGCCTTATTCTGTCAACCACCCTATTAGCGCAGCAGATTACTCGCAGCTAATTCGAACCGACTTTTAATAAATTGATAAATCCACAACATGATGACCCAACCAAAAA
Organism: Moraxella sp. CTOTU47724; assembly: GCF_032014955.1. Taxonomy (NCBI): domain Bacteria; kingdom Pseudomonadati; phylum Pseudomonadota; class Gammaproteobacteria; order Moraxellales; family Moraxellaceae; genus Moraxella; species Moraxella sp. CTOTU47724. The sequence goes on along the minus strand of NZ_DALZSV010000007.1, from coordinate 59,005 downwards.
CAGCCAAATCCATCGTCTCTGGCGTCTTACTGATTGATAAACCGCAAGGGATGACTTCCCAGCAAGTGGTATCGAAAGTCAAATACTTGCTCAAATCTGATGTGCACGACAGTAAAAAAGCGGGTCATACCGGTACCCTTGACCCTATGGCAACAGGGTTGCTACCGATTTGTTTGGGAGAAGCGACCAAATTTAGCCATTACCAACTCGATGCTATCAAATCTTACCAAGCCATTATCAAACTTGGCGAGCAAACCGATACAGGGGATGCCGAAGGTCAGATAATTGCCACTATTCCTGTGCCAAATGTGACACAAGCGATGCTACAAAGCGTCACTGAACAATTTTTGGGTGAGATAATGCAGGTTCCGCCGATGTACTCCGCGCTCAAAAAAGACGGCAAAAAACTGTATGAACTGGCGCGTGAAGGTATTGAAGTGGAGCGAATAGCACGTCCTCTCACCATTTATGAGCTGTCACTTACTCCCCTATCTGCTCAACAATTGCAATTATCCGTCACTTGCTCCAAAGGCACTTATGTGCGCGTGCTGGCTGAAGATATTGCCAAAGCACTAGGTACGCTAGGACATCTGACAGCGCTTAGGCGTATACAGACGGGTGATTTTGATATTGCTAATGCCATCACATTAGCCGATTTTGCCGCGCTCGATGTTGCAGCGCGTTTTGATAAGCTATTAGCGGTGGATGCCTGCGTTCACTCACTACCAAGCTTAGTATTAGACGATAGCCAGTCAAAGCGCATCCGACAGGGTCAACGCTTAAACGTCAAGGCGACCATGTTAAATCAGCATCTCATCTTAACTGCCAATCAAACGTTTCGCTTGTTTGACGACCATCAGCAATTTTTGGGCACGGGACTACTTGAACCCAATGGTCGTTTACAACCGATGAAGCTGGTCAATTTAAATTAGTCACGATAAGTCAGTAAACCTACCATCTTGCTAATTTTTTGCTGTATTCACATAATTTACTCAATGAGCGATGCGATGTCACAAAGCGAGTACGTTTTTTATGCATTGATACAAAACGTGACGCTTTGCTAGCAGTTTTCACCCGTCCAGTGATTTATTCTTAGTGGTGTTGATTCACTTGCTTATTTCTTAGCAAGCTTTGCTAATAAAGAGCAAACAGCGGTTTATTGAGATAACTTTATACAATTAATTGAAATGTTATTAATAAAATAAAAATCAAATAGAAAAATCAAATAATAATCTCAAAATAAAGCGCCCAACTTACAAAAGACGAATCAATAAGAACAAAAATTTTTTTCTTTAACTATCTTTAACTTAAATAATGAAATAATAGGATATTTACCATGGCTAAGATTGCTATTTTACTTGATACCGACTTTGAACAAGTCGAATATACCCAAACCAATGACCTCCTTAAAGCTAAAGGTCACCAAACCACTTTAATCACCACACAAACCCAAAAACAAGTACGCGGGCTTAATCATACTGACCCTGCTGACACCTTTACCGCTGATTTATTAATTGGTGAAGCCAACGCAGCCGATTATGATGCGATTGTATTACCAGGTGGCGGTGCCAATGCCGATGTGTTGCGGGCGAATACCGATGCACAAGCAATGGTAAAAGCATTCATGAATGCGGGTAAACCTGTTGCAGCGATTTGTCATGCACCGTGGATTTTTGCGGATACCGAAATTGCGCGTGGTAAAAAACTAACCGCTTATAAAACCATTGCTGTTGACCTAAAAAATGCGGGTGCGCAGTTTGAAGACAAATCAGTGGTGATAGATGGTAATTTGATTACCAGTCGTCAACCTGAAGATATTCCAGATTTTGCTGAAGCGATTGACCAAGCATTGACTAAATCAGCTTAAATAAGCATAAGAAAAGGAGATTGCCATGCAACCCACTACCATGACAGATATTGAAAAAATGGACAAAAAAGCGCCTGACGCGACGTTTGTTGCCGATACTACGCCTAATGATGCGGACGAAGTGACTTCTGATAAACTCACCACCGCGCCACAAGAGCAGCTTGACCGCCTTAATAGCGAAACGCCCAAACAGCCTACGGGCAATCAGTAAGTTGAAAGCTTGAATCTATTGAAAGCCTTAATAAATTCAACACCCTAATGCAAATTAGGGTTTTTTTATTGGGCAATATTTGGTAAAATAATGCTCCTTTTTGACGGTTAACTACTGAGAAGCGTGGTTATCCTGATTTTTTTACACTAATCGTCTCGATTGTTAGCCGATTAGGCTTCTCATTTTATGCTAAAAAAGCTAGGAAAACATTATGTTGACTAACCAAGACCGCGCAGATGTAATCGCAAAATTCCAACGCTCTGAAAATGACACAGGTTCTGCAGAAGTTCAAGTGGCATTATTAACAGCGCGTATCAATGACTTACAACCACACTTTAAAGCACACAAAGCTGACCATCACAGCCGTCGTGGTTTGATTCGTATGGTTAACTCACGCCGTACGTTACTTGATTACTTAAAACGTAAAGATGCAGACCGTTATACTGCATTGATCAATGAATTAGGCTTACGTCGCTAATCTATCAGCGCATTATGAGCTTTATTCAATCAGCGGCTGCTTTTGGGTAGCCGCTTTTTTATGGGTTCAATATTTTTAGCGAATTTTGTTTTCACTTTTACCCTCGCTGTTAGCTTAGTTATTACCCATCGTTTGCTATTAGGGGTTAAAGCGCAGTTAAAAGGTGGTGATTCGCCACAAAACTAGGTAAAATAGACAACGCATTGTGCCTGCACAATCGCAGTTTACACTTACTTTTTTTAAAGTATTTTTTAATTTAGGCTGATTTAAGGCTGCTATCAAGCGAATTGGTAGATTGCTTCTAACGTTTGTATTTTTTGAAAAGAACACAAACGTTAGGGGCTATTACTAAAACTTAAATCGCCCTATTTCATCACACTAAGGATAAAACCGCATTATGTTTAATATCATTACTAAAGAATTCCAATATGGTAATCAACAAGTTACGTTAGAAACAGGTCGCATTGCACGCCAAGCTAATTCAGTGGTCGTCCACATGGGCGGCGTCTCTGTGCTAGTGGCTGTTGTGGTAAAAGACGAGGCGCAAGCGGGTCAAAACTTTTTCCCATTGACCGTCAACTACCAAGAAAAAATGTACGCTGCTGGTAAAATCCCAGGTGGCTATGGCAAACGTGAAGGTCGCCCATCTGAGATGGAAACCTTGACCTCACGCCTCATTGACCGCCCGATTCGTCCATTGTTCCCAGAAGGCTACTTCAACGAAATCCAAGTGACCGCCACGGTGATTTCGTCAGACAAAAAACAAGATGCTGATATCGCAGCGATGATTGGTACTTCAGCGGCATTGGCAATTTCATCAGCGCCATTTAATGGTCCGATTGGTGCGGCACGTGTCGGTTTTATCAATGATGAATATGTGCTAAACCCAAACCATGAAGCGCTAAAACAAAGCTCGCTCGATTTGGTGGTCGCGGGTACGTCATCTGCGGTATTGATGGTCGAATCTGAAGCCAAAGAACTATCAGAAGACCAAATGCTTGGCGCGGTACTATACGGTCACGCCCAGCAACAAGTCGTGATTGATGCCATCAATGAATTTGCCAAAGAAGTTGGCGTACAAAAAACCCAATTCGTTGCCCCTGCCGTCAACGAAGCCTTAGAAACTGCCCTACAAAATCAATTTGCTGCAGCGATTTCAGAAGCGTATACCATCAGCGAAAAAGCCAGCCGTTATACTCGCCTTGATGAAATCAAAAATCAAGCCATTGAAGCGTTAGCCGGTGACGCAGAAGCCGAAGGCTACGCCGACAACGTGGCACAAATCAAAGAGCTATTTGAAACCCTAAAATACCGTACGGTACGTGACAATATTTTGTCTGGCAAACCCCGTATCGATGGTCGCGACTTACAAACTGTCCGTGCCTTAGACATCCAAGTTGGCGTACTGCCTTACACGCATGGTTCAGCGCTATTTACCCGCGGTGAAACGCAAGCACTCGTTACCACCACGCTTGGCAACAGCCGTGATGTGAACATGATTGACACCCTTGCGGGCACCAAACAAGACCACTTCATGCTGCATTATAACTTCCCAAGTTATTCAGTGGGCGAAACGGGTCGTGACAGCGGTCCAAAACGCCGTGAAATCGGTCATGGTCGCCTAGCACGTCGCGGTGTACAAGCCATGCTGCCAGATAGTGACCGTTTCCCATACGTGATTCGTATCGTATCTGACATCACCGAATCCAATGGTTCATCATCAATGGCATCCGTCTGTGGCGCATCACTGGCGTTAATGGATGCCGGCGTACCACTAAAAGCGCCCGTTGCTGGTATCGCAATGGGTCTGGTTAAAGAAGGCGAGCGTTTTGCCGTGCTGTCTGACATCTTGGGTGATGAAGACCACCTAGGCGATATGGACTTTAAAGTCGCGGGTTCTGCCAATGGCGTGACTGCGTTACAAATGGATATCAAAATCGAAGGTATCACCCCAGAGATTATGGAAAAAGCCCTACACCAAGCGCATGCGGGTCGTATCCATATTTTAAATGCGATGAATGAAGTCATTTCAACCAGCCGTAAAGAAATCAACGCCCATGCACCAAACTTTGCGGTGATTGATATCGATCCTGAAAAAATCCGTGACGTGATTGGTAAAGGTGGTGCAACCATTCGCCAACTGACTGAAGAAACAGGCGCAGTGATTGATATTGATGACAACGGTACCATTCGTATCTTTGGTGAAAACAAAGCAGCGACCAAAGCCGCGATTGCTAAGATCGAAGCGATTACAGCAGAAGTAGAAGTTGGCAAGACTTATACAGGTAAAGTGGCTCGTATTGTTGAGTTTGGTGCGTTTGTCAATGTATTACCTAACACTGACGGTCTTGTGCATATCTCACAAATCTCTGATGCGCGTATCGAGAATGTGAATGATGTGCTAAAAGAAGGTCAAATGGTGAATGTACTGGTACAAGATATCGACAACCGTGGTCGCATTAAGCTCACCATGAAAGGTGTGGATCAAACCATCGCACCAACTGAATCTGCTGATACTGAAACGCCAGCGGCTGAATAGTTTTATTAAAGTTTAGTTGTCAAAAAATGAAAACCGCTTTATCGTCAGATAAAGCGGTTTTTTTGGGATAAATTTTGGCAAATGCTATGAAACCATCATTACAGTAATTAGAAAAAATGCCCGATAATAAGAAGGTTTTGACCCCGTTGGCAATTTACTACTTGCAATACGCCGATGGCGACAATGAATCGCTGAGTAGCCCTCGATAAAACCTCAACCATTGAAAACTATTTAAACTAATAGCGTTAGCGATAAACCACCAAATTCAAATTACTCACGGGCTGAAGGTATTTTTCCATTAATGGCAAAATATCTTCATCAAAACTTTTGTCTTTTGGCAAAATGAGTTCATCACTTGCCAATATTGCCACACGGCGAATACCTTGATACCGTCCCCAATCAAACACAACTTTCTCTAACTTTTGTAACGCTGACACCATATACTCAACATGCGGCGGATTTTCGGCAAATTCTGTGATTGCCATATCCACGATGAACTGTGGCTTTGACAACGCCCCACCGACTGCCATACCCGCCAAATCACGCTGCGGCGTAAACTGTAACACATCACCGAGTAACAGCTGCGAACGCTCACAGGCTTGCTTGTAAACGGTGTAATGCTCAGGATAAAGCGATTGGTACTTAAGTAAGGCACGATGACGAAAAATACCTGACACCGGGACGGGCATGATGAGCGCTTGATAGCGGTCTTGAAACAAGGTTTTTTTATCGACTTGGGTCAGCACTACTTAACCTGCCAGTTATTTATTGATTATTATTTGTGGGTGGTTATTTGTTAGCGGCTTTTTGCTGTTCAAGCTGTGCAACTTGCTGTTCTAGCAGCTGGATACGCTCTTCTTTTTTACTACTCAGCTCATTCATCATACGCAGCTGGTCTTGCATCATGGCTTCTTGCTCTTTTAGCTGCGCGCTCTGCTCTGACAATCGACTCAGCTCTTCTTTGGCAATCGCCGGATCTTCAGGTAGGGTCGGCGCAAGAATTTCTTCTGGCGTGATTGCCGGTAGCGCTGCGGTCGCATGGGCTAAGCTAGTGGTTGCATCCACTGCGACGGTTGACGCGGCAGGTAAGCTAGCGCTAGCTTGTGGTTTTACTATAGGCGCTGCAGTTTTGGGTGTTGCGTGTGCTTGGGTCTGCGTCTGTGTCTGCATCTGTCTCTGCGCGGTGGATTTGTTCGGCTCGTTTGACTGCCCTATAAAAAACCATACCAAGGCAGCTAGAGCCAACCCTGCACCCACTAGCAACCCAAGTTGATTGCGTTTTTTTAACGTCCGTTTCGCTAGTGGTTGACTTGGCGGTCTTAAAAATGGGTTTGCTATCTGGGCGATAACCGCTTTAATTTCGGGTTTTGTTTTGGTTAATACAACCGGTGGCGTCGTTTCAATAGCCTCGATAGTCTCAATAATTTTTTTATCACTACTTTCGTCAGTATTTTCATCACTACTTTGTGATGCGATGGGCTGTGCTTGCGCGCTATGGGGGTCTGGTTCTAGGTTTAGGTCTGGGTCTGGCTTAGCTGCTAGCGGTAGGTTATCAATATCAAATGTCAGCGCGTTATCGGTTGTCTGTGACGGTACAGGCTGTGACACTGTCGATGTATTAGCAGTGTCTTGGAGAGTCACAGTGGTATTGGGTTCAACAACGCTGGGTAGCTCATCCAAATCAAAATCATCAAAACTGAGCTTTTTGGGCGCGACAGTATCAGCCGCTTTTGTATCATCTGCGGTATAGTCGGTTTTGCCATGAAGTAATTCGTCTTCCAACTGGTTTAAATCAATGGTATCTAGCGAAAACGCATTTTTGATTGCTGTCGTTTCTGGGGATGTGTTTGGAGATGTGTCTGAATAGTTAGTCACTTGCATCGGCGGCTGATTAGTCGTATCAAGCTGCAACGCACTATCTGACACGCCTGTCGTTGGATTTTCAGCCAGCTGTGATGATGGATTGGCATCTTTGCTAGTCGGGGCTGTAGAGGCTATAGAGTTATTGTCTTTTTTTAGGCTAAATAATTTCATGTTGGGTCACTATCCCTATCCATGTCGGGCGGGTCAGATGTCTGTACGATTTCATGCTAGCGATGTATATACCATGCTGGCATAAAAATGATGGTGTACATTCGTTTGCTTGTTACTATAACAAACCGCAATCAAAAATAACAACTTTTGAGACAAAAACCTACTTTGAACACCATACTTTGACCACGCTAATTGTATCAAGGGCGCTTAAACTAGTTAACCTTGCTAAAATTTACCCAACCTACTTAAATTTGGCTTATTTAAACCTAACAATACCCGCGCCATCGTCGTCATAATGAACGGTTTCCTGATAATTGGATTGCTGAATGTCAATGATATCATCGGGTGTTGGGCGACGCTCGCTATAGCCACACGCCGTACACTCGATATATTCATCATACTCGGGCTGATATAGCTGAATTTGAACAACTTTATCCAGTGCTTTGCAGCTTGGACAAGCCACCCCCGCCAAAAATTGACGTTTCGGGCGATTGGATTGATATCTCATAGTTCCTTCTTTTTACTAGCCTGTATTTTGACAACCGTGTTACCAAGCTTGGGTGTTGGCGTTATCGGTGTCATCGCTCAGCAGTTCATCATAGCTGCTGGTTAAAAATCCTGAGTGACGTAACAGCGCATCAATACGGGCCTCACGACCGCGAAATGCCTCAAAATTGGCTTTTGCAGATTGGCTACCGCCTTTGGCTAAAATGTTATCACGGAAGGATTTGCCAGCGTTTTTATCAAAAATACTGGTTTCTTCAAACTTGCTAAACGCATCGGCTGACAACAGTTCTGCCCATTTGTAAGAATAATACCCTGCCGCATAGCCCCCTGCGAAAATATGACTAAAACCATTGGCAAAACGGTTATAACTGGCAGTCGGCATAATCGACACATCGGCACGCACGCTATCGAGTAACGCCAATAACTGGGGATAGTCGGGTGCTGGGGTTTTGGCATGCAATAACAAATCAAATAGCGCAAACTCTAGCTGGCGCAGGGTTTGCATGCCGCTTTGGAAATTTTTGGCAGCGAGCATACTTTGTAGCATGCTCTCTGGCAACGTTTCACCGGTATCGACATGACGGCTGATTAATGCAATCCCTTCAGGGTGCCATGCCCAGTTTTCCATAAACTGACTGGGTAGCTCAACTGCATCCCACTCGACGCCATTCACGCCTGCCACATCGCCCACATTGACTTCAGTGAGCAGATGATGCAGCCCATGTCCAAATTCATGAAAGAGGGTTAACACTTCATCATGGGTTAATAAGCTGGGTTTGCCGCGCTGTGCACCCGTTGGCGCAGGGGTAAAGTTTGCCACCATAAAACAAACGGGTAACTGCTGATAACCGCTATCATCGTGTTGATAACGCGCTTGAAAACCACTCATCCATGCGCCACCGCGTTTGCCAGGACGGGCATATAAATCAAAATAAAAACCACCGATAAGCTGCTGATGTTCATCAAAAACTTGATAAAAACGCACGTCATCATGCCAGCGCTGCGTGCTTGCAGTTTTATCTTCAATCTGAATGCCATACAGTTTTTGCACAATCTCAAATAAGCCTGCGATGACTGTCGGCACTGGGAAATACGGACGAACTTGTTCTTGCGATAGATTAAATTGACGTTGTTTGACTTTTTCTGCCAGATATGCGGTGTCCCAAGGTCGCACCTCATCGCCCTCATCACCGATGCCAAACGCTAAACCTTCAATTTGCAGTTGTTTTAAATCTTGCATGGCAAAGGGTCGTGCTTTGTCTGCCAAATCCCGTAAAAACTGCTCTACAGTGTCGACATTGTCCGCCATTTTGGTGGCAAGTGATAATTCAGCAAAATTGTCATAGCCCAACAACTGGGCTTTTTGTGCGCGTTTTGCCAAGATATCCGTCATGATATCGGCATTGTTAAATTCTGGCTGCGCTGACAATTCAGAGGCACGGGTGACATACGCACGATACAAGGTTTCGCGTAACTCGCGGTCATCGGCATAGGTCATCACCGCAAGATAGACTGGGATATCAAGTGTCGCCACATAAGGCGTTGCCAATACTTGCTCAGGGAATTTTTCTGTGTATCGCCTGCCCGCATCTGCCAGCATGGCAAGCGCAGATTCAGGCAGTCCTGCCAGTTGCGATTCGCTTAAAGGTAAAAAGTAGCTTTGGGTGCCATCGAGCACATTATCGGAGAATTTAGCCGATAACGTAGATAACTCGCTGGCAAGGGTGGCAAATTGCTGTTTTTGCGCCTCAGCCAAACCCACGCCCGATAATTCAAAACTTTGTAGCGCCAAGGTCAACGAGCGTTGTCTTGCAGGATCTAAACACTCAAAAAATGACTGATCGCTCACTACACGCTGATAGCGTTGATACAGCGGGAGATGTTGACCAACCGCCGTGCCGTAGGCAGAAAGCGCGGGCAATAATGCATGATGCAGCGCACGGATTGGCTCATCACTGACCACGCTATTTAAGTGCGATAGCAAGCCCCAACTGCGGTCTAATGCCAAATTCACATGGTCAAAGGCGATAATATCATTGAGCGCTTGCTGGCTGCTGAGTTGTGCATCGTTAACTTGGTTATTAGCTTGCCCAGCTTCATCATCGAGCATAGTCAAAAACGCATGTCCATTCGCCAACGCCTCATCGATTGCCGTCTTGAGTCGCTCAAGCGCTAATTGATTAAATTCAACAAGGTGCAAATTTTCTGTCGGATTTTCTACATCGTTGATCATACTGTTTTCCAATTTTTTATCGCTCGTTGATGATTGAGAGTAAAAGTCGTCATTGCCCAAAATTTTAGCATAAAAACCGCAATGCTTGGCAAAGCTACCCCATTTTGCTACA
>NZ_DALZSV010000007.1:22909-48924 GCF_032014955.1 Moraxella sp. CTOTU47724 | reverse complement strand
ACATAAATGTCGACAACCATTATATTGTGACAATTTTTTGTCAAAACAAGCCAGCGGTACAATTTCACGTTAAAATAATGCCATGTTTATCACTGTGATTTTATTATGCGCTCACTAACACCTAAAAAAATAACATCTAAGCCAGTAGCATCTAACGAAATATTATCTAACGAAGTATCAGGCACCCAAACACCAAAAAACAGCCTAATCATCACCAGTTATAACATCCATAAAGGCATGTCACCCCTCAATCGTTTTGTCAAAATGGAAGGCATCGCCGCTGCCCTTAACCAAGTGCAATCGGATATTATCTGTTTACAGGAAGTGCAAGGTCAAAATCTCAAACGCGTGGTGAAATACAATGAATTTCCCGACCAATCCCAGCATGAATGGTTTGGCGAGTATTTACAGCTTGAAAACAGCTATGGCAAAAACGTCGAATATAACCACGGTCATCATGGCAATGCGGTGCTAAGTCGCCATCCGCTCGACCCCAAACACAATGTCAATATCACAGTGAGCCGCCTTGAGCAGCGTGGTGTGTTGCACTGCGAAATCCAGCCCAAAGGCTGGCACACGCCCATCATCGTGCTTTGCGCGCATCTAAACTTAAGGGAAAATGACCGTGAAAAACAATATGAGGTAATGAGCCAGTATATCAATAACGAAATCCACCAATCCACGCCGCTGATATTGGCAGGCGACTTCAATGACTGGAAAAAATTATCCTGTCAAAAGCTTGGCTGTGACCTTAATTTACAAGAAGCCGTGCTGACCCACCATGGCAAATTACTGCCCACCTTCCCTGCCAAACTCCCGGTATTAAGCCTTGACCGTATCTATGTGCGCAATCTACAAATACACCGTGCTTGGGTGCATAAGGGACAACCTTGGTCAAATCTCTCTGACCATTTGCCAATTAGTGCCGAAGTCAGTCTGCTGGCAAATTAAAAGATTAAAAGATTAAAAGATTAACAGATTAAACTTGCATGATTTTTGCATAAAGGTAGCATACCAATTTTTATAGACATGACTGTCAATTTTTGTCCTAGCAAAACCCGATTTGACGTTTTAAGCCACAGACTTTAGACGTCAGGCTTTAGACATCGGTTAGCCAAATTGACGCTACACTGGAAATCCTCATGCAGCCAAAATTACTCATTATTTTTGCGATATTAGGCATCACCGCACTCGCCATTTTTAACCTCATATCATCACATCGTACCCAGCAAGTCATTGCATCCAATCAAGCCAATAGTAGTGCCGCCTCGGCGCCCTTAGCCATAGCATCAAACGATACGTCATCGATTGGCGAGCAGCCTAAACAAGTGCTTGATAAGGCAACAACAGATTTGAATCAAACCGCTCAGACCTCATCCAACAACTTGGCAAGCGCAGAGAAAACCACGCAATAATCAGTGATTGTAGCACCGCCAAGCAACAATGGTTAAAAGGACATCAAGTGGCTAATATTAAGTCGCTAACATCAAATGACTAAGATTAAGTGGACAAAGGCGTTTTTTGTTTTAGTAGGTATTTGTTTCAACGATAAAAAAAGGGCAAATTATATTGCCCTTTTTTTCATTAACGAGATTTGTTGCGCGCGTTACTTTTATTTTTAGCGCTTTTTGCTTTCCTGACGTTCTCATTTGGCTTAGATGGCGCGTTAGGATTAGATGGCGCGTTGGGATTGGATTGAACAGAATTAGAGGCCGCTTGCGATTGACCGCGACTTTTGCCTTTACCGCGATTATTAAATGACGATTTTTCCAGCTGTGCCACCAAATCAAAATCAATCTGCTGGGTCTCCATATTGACGGCAGCGACTTTGACACGGATTTTATCACCCAGTCCAAACACCAGTCCTGATTTTTCACCAAATAACTGCTGCGCCTTGTCATCATATACAAAGTAATCTTCGCCCAAATGCGAGATATGAATCAAGCCATCAATGAATAAATCAGTGAGAGTCACAAACAAGCCAAAATTGGTCACTGTGGTAACCACTGCATCAAACGCTTCACCGATATGGTCTTTCATATAATGGGCTTTGAGCCACTGCTCAACAAAACGGCTGGCTTCATCGGCACGGCGCTCTGTCATTGAGGTCTGCTCACCCGCATCTTCTAGTGACCAATCTGGCAGCGGCGCTTTTTTGCCCGTCACTTTGGCTTTGATGGCACGGTGTAGCATCAAGTCGGGATAACGGCGAATCGGTGAGGTAAAGTGGCTGTATTCCTCATACGCAAGCCCAAAGTGCCCGATATTGGTCGCTGCATAGTTGGCTTGCTGCATGGAGCGCAGTAGCACACTATGGATACTAATCGCATCAGGGCGCTCGCGTGTCGCTTCAATGATACGCTGATAATCTGCCTGCGTCGGGTTTTCTTCAGGAAATGACAAACCAAAATGCTTCACAAAGTCACTGACGCGAGCGGCTTTTTCTGCCTCTGGGGTATCATGATTGCGATACAAGACCGGCAATTCATGCTTGAGCGAAAACTCAGCCGCGCAGGTATTTGCCAATAGCATCATCTCTTCGATGAGCTTATGCGAGTCACCACGCGTCCGTGCCACGATGGCGCTGATTTTGCCTGCTTCATCAAACTTGATATAAGTCTCTTGGGTTTCAAACTCCATCGCATGGCGCTGTTCGCGTTTGACCAATAGCACTTTGTACAAATCATACAGCACATCGATTGATTTTTTGACCGCTTTATTACCGGTGATAGTGACAGGCACTTCGGCTTTGGGCGTTTCCCCTTGAACTTGGGCAAAATAATCATTGACTTGGTTATAAGTCAATCGCGCTTGAGAGTGCATCACGCTTGGATAAAACTCATAGCTGGTCACGTTACCGCTACGCGATAGTATGATGTCGGCTACCATACACAAGCGGTCAACACTTGGGTTTAAAGAGCAAAGCCCGTTGGAGAGTTTTTCAGGTAGCATCGGCACCACAAAATGCGGGAAGTAAACTGATGTACCCCGCTCATAGGCTTCTTGATCAAGTACTGAGTTGGCAGTCACATAATGACTGACATCGGCAATCGCGACGACCAAGCGGTAGCCACCGCCGCGACGTTTTTCGGCATAGACGGCATCATCAAAGTCGCGCGAGTCTTCGCCATCAATGGTGACTAGCGGCAAGGCACGTAAGTCGATACGGTCTTGATAGTCTTTTTGTGTCGGCTCTTTGTAGGCATCGACTTGCTGCATGACTTTTGGGCTAAATTCATGGGGAATATCGTAATTTAGCAGCGTAGTTTTGATAATCAATTCACGCTCGTTATCATCGACCAAGCTTTCAGTAATTTTCCCCGTCGCATATTCATGTTGGGTGGGATAGTCAATGATATCGACTTTGACGGGGTCACCCATTTTGAGTTGTAGCGCTTCGACGTTTTCTTCCGTCACCGTAATCGGTTGATGATTGTTTGGGCTAATCAGTTCTACAAAGTAACCATCGTCATCTTTTGCAAGTTTACCAATATATTGTAGCTGGGCATGGGATACCACTGACAACACACGACCCATCATACGACCACGGTTGTCGGTACTAGTAGCGATGGCTTTTACTTTATCGCCATGAAATACCCAGCGCATTTCAGTTTCATTCAAAAACAAATCAGGCATATCCTCAAGCACGACAAAGCCAAAGCCTTTGGCATGGGCAGCGACCACGCCAGCCACAGCATCGTTCTCAGTCAATGGGCGATAAATATAAGGATTGCCACCGTCGGCATCACGGCTTAATTGTCCATCACGCAGCATGGCTTTTAAGCGGTTGCCCAGTGCGTCGTACTCGTCGTCATCTAAATCAAAAATCGTCGCAAGCTCATGTTGGGTAGCTTGTCCGCGCTCAAGTAGGGTTTGCAAAATCAGTACACGGCTTGGAATCGGGTTGTCATAGTTGGCTGCTTCAACAGCGGCATTGGGATCTTGCCAATTTTTCATATTGTTGTCGTCTTTTCTTATCATTTAAAATTTGTCATTTAAACTTTGTCATGCAAATTATTTTATCACCTTCGTTAAATGCTAGGGGAAGTATTATCCATCACAGCGATAAAATCATGTTAAAATTTTGTTGCTTAGCTTAGCTTTAGTTCAGGCTTTAGCTCAGCTTAGGTTGATTTAGGATTTATCGCATTGTATATGGGTGCGTTGCAAGCGTTTTCAAATGGTTGGTTTTAATAATGGTTCGTTTTAAGTTTTAATTTAAGTTTTAAGTAAGCTTTAATATAGCTGGCTTCGATAGCGAAAATATAGTTGGCTTCAATAATGGATGTTCAATGGCTAACGGTGAATCACCACAGTGATATAGACAGTGACATAGATTGGTCAAAAGATAACAAAGGGGAACCCATGAAAGCAAGAATTTTAGCCGTTGGACAAAAAATGCCAGCTTGGGTGCAGACGGGATTTGATGAATATTATAAACGTATTCAGCCCATGCTCAGCACCGAAATCGTTGAAATCCCCGCCTGCAAACGTACCAAGAACCCCTCGCCTGCCGAACTTGAAAAATATGCCATCACCGAAGGCGGGCTAATCTTGCAAGCGCACCAAGCCAAAAATTCAGCAGGCAAGCGCGAGCAGCTGATTTGCCTAGACGTCCGCGGTAAGAATCTATCAACCGAAGATTTAGCGGCTAAAGTTGGCGAAGCCATGCAGCTGGGTGATGACATGGCGTTTGTGATTGGGGGTGCTGATGGCATTTCAAAAGAGGTATTAGCCCATGCGACATTCAAATGGTCGCTGTCCAATCTTACCTTGCCGCATCCGCTCGTGCGCGTGCTACTGATGGAGCAGCTGTACCGCGCTATGACCATTATCCATCATCATCCGTATCATCGTGGTGATTATTTTTAAGTTTTTCCAGTTAACCTGTTATGTTTGATTATGTATGAAATCGCTGACATGGCTTGTTTTTGCGAATTTTTCCCTTATTTAACCTATTAATCCTTTTTAGTTAATCCTTATTAATTCGTTATCATTTCTATTTATCACTGCAACTTTAAGAAAATTGATGGAAAAAACCGAAAAACAACCAATCAGCCTGCAGCCATTTTTACCCAAAACACCGTACCCGCTTTATACCTTGCCCAGTCTGTTTATTTCACATGGGGCGCCGACGATTGCTATCGAAAACAACCGCACTACCCAAGCGCTCAATAAATTTGGGCAAAATCTGCCAAAACCACGCTTGATTATCATCATCTCTGCGCATTGGCAAAGCCAGCATCTAGAAATCAATGGCAATGCGGCGCCCGCTACTTGGCATGATTTTAGCGGCTTTCAAAAAGCGCTGTATACCATCGATTATCCTGTCAAAGGCGACAGCCTGATTGCTGAGCAGCTGGCACAGCAGTTGCAGGCTTTGGGCGTTAGCACGTCGGTCAATCGACTGCGTCCGTTTGATCATGGGGTATGGTCGCCACTGGTGCATTTGTATCCGCAGGCAGATGTGCCGATTGTGCAGCTTTCGCTACCGCAGCATTTTGATAGTTATGCGTGTTTTCAGTTGGGGGCTTTATTGGCGCCCCTACGGGCAGAGCAAGTATTACTCATCGGCTCTGGCAGTGTCACCCATAATTTGGCGCAGGTACAGTTTGATAGCGGTGAGGTGGATGCGGAGGCACGTGAATTTAAATATTGGTTGATTCATCAACTCAAACAACATATGCCAACGGCTTTAGATTGGCGGTCACATCCATTTGCCCATCACAATCACCCCACCCCTGAACATTTATTGCCGTTATTTTTTGCGGCAGGCGCAGGCTCAAAGATGAGCATCGTGCATGAAAGTTTTGCCCATTTTAGTTTGGGTATGGATGTGTATCGGTTTGACTAACCCTTAGTCCACATCCGCCACATCGAGATTTTTGTCGATTTGAAATACCAAAAATGCGCCGATAGTCATGAGCATAAACATGGTAATACCTAGCTTGGCGACCGGATTAAAGGGCAGGATATTTAATACCAATCCGCCAAAAATACCGACGACAAAGTTGAGTGAGCCTTGCAAGGCACTCGCCATGCCAGCGCGGCGTTTTTGAAATGCCAAAGCAATCGCACCTGAATTGGGCTGGGTGAGTCCTAACCCTGCAATACAACAAAAAATGCTGGCGAGCACCAACGGCAGCCAAGCTTGCGTGCCAAAGACTAAACCTAGCAGCATCAAACACGCTGCTGCGATTACTTGCATCACCGCCCCAAATCGCAGCAAGCTGACCAGACGATAACGGTTCATCAGCCATTGGTTGACCTGTGTCAACCCAATAAAACCTGCCGCATTCATGCCAAAAATCCAACTAAAATGCTGCGGCGTCACCCCATACCCTTCCATAATTAGCTCAGGTGCTGCGCTGATATACACAAACATCGAACCCATCAGCAGCCCTGCGCCAATCGCAGGATAATTAAACTGGGTGTCTTTGAGCAAATCCCAGTATTGGCTGAGCACGTCATTCATCGGACGGTTGTTGCGAAACTCATCGGTCAAAGTTTCATGCAGAAACAGCCGGGTCAGCACGATATTTAAAATACCAAACCCCGCCAAAAACCAAAAAATCACCCGCCAACTAGCGACTTTTAACAACAACGACCCTAGGCTTGGTGCCAAAATCGGTGCAATCCCCATCACTAAGACCATCAGCGAAAATGCCTTTGCCATTTGCTTGGGATGCAAGCGGTCACGAATCATCGCCCGCGACACCACCGTTCCCACACACGCGCCTAATGCCTGTAACGTTCGTGAGACAAACAGCACGTATTCATTGGTGGTGGTGGCACACATCACCGAAGCCATCACATACAGTACCATGCCCACATACAAGGGCTTGATGCGCCCAATCCGATCCGAAATCGGACCATAAAACAACTGCCCGACCACCAATCCCACAAAATAGGCAGGTACCGAATTGGACATAAAAGCCGTTGCTACGCCAAAATCTTTTGCCATACTGGGCAAAGCCGGCAAATACATATCAATCGACAGCGGACCGATAGCAATAATCAACCCCAAAATCATAATCCAAGCTGTCGGATAGTCTAAGTCGTGCGATGGCTGAGGGTGCGGTGCTTGCGGTAGGTTCATAGTGATCAATTTAAATAAAAAAGCAGGCAAAAATCATAAGTCGGCTACTATAAACAAATTTTACTAAAATATTTTTCGTTATCGTTTAGTTTATGTGAGCAATCAACCATGCAGATTGGCTAAAACACCCCATAAAAAAGGCAGCCTTTGCTGCCTTTATTTAACAAATACCTTGACAGCTTACTGCAAAAAAGTACCGAGACGTTGCCCCATTGTCACCGGCACTGAATTATAAAGACCTGCCTCCCAAGCCATGCCCGCTGATTTTGGTAATACCACAATCGCCGTTGAGCCCAAATAAAACCGCCCAAGCTCATCGCCTTTTTTCAACGTCATGTGATGGGTTTGACGCTGCACGCGATCGCTACGTTTGATTTTGCCTGTGGCCACTGTTTCAATCCCTGCTACAATCATCGCCCCGACTAGTACAACGCAAGCTTTACCAAATTCGGTATCAAACACACACACGCAGCGCTCATTACGGGCGAACAAATCGGTAATGTTTTCAGCGGTCTCGTTATTGACTGAGAATAGCTGTCCTGGCACATAGATGGTTTCTACCAAAGTACCGTCAAACGGCATATGCACGCGGTGATAATTGGTCGGTGCCAAATATACGGTGACAAAACTTCCCTCTTGCATGGCTTTGCCAAGTTCATAATCCGCGAGCAATTGCCCGACTTCATACGATTTGCCTTTGGCTTGCAGGATTTGGTCTTTATCGATTTGCCCCAATTGCGATATCATGCCATCTGCAGGACAGATCAGCGCATCTGGATCATCATCAATCTTGCGCGCGCCATCTTTGAGCTCACGGGTAAAAAAATCATTAAAACTGTCATACTGAGAAAAACTACCGCGCGCATATTCCTCTAGCTTGATGCCATACACCGAAGCAAAGGTACGAATAAAGGTTTTTTTCACCATCGGATGACGGCTTTGGGCAAGGCGACCTGCGATTTCACTGATTTTTTGTTGTGGGACAAGCGATTGTAACGTCGTAAACAAGGTCATAAGTTACTCGAGATTGGCATTTTAAAGTTGGCTTATTATAATCAAAATCCCCCTTAGAATCACGGTATATTAAACACTGGGCTACGAGTTAAGCGACAAGCTAGCTGTTAAGTTAAGACGCTTACGCTCAAACTGACGGATAGGAAAAATCATGAAAGCAGTACTACAACGGGTGAAATTTGCCAAAGTAGCAGTTAACCAAGCGCCTCACCAACAACAAATCGTCGGCGAGATTGCACACGGCGTACTTGTTTATCTTGGACTTGGGCATGATGATACGCTTGCGATAGGGCAAAAAATGATTGATAAAATCCTCACCTATCGCGTATTTGAAAATGCGCTAGGCAAAATGGATAAAAACGTGCAACAAGTCAATGGCGGCTTATTGTTAGTGTCGCAGTTTACCCTCCTTGCCAATACCCAATCGGGTAGACGTCCTGATTTTAAGCCTGCGATGGCGCCCGATACTGCCAAAGCTTTGTTTGCGCAGATAGTAGCGTATGCCAAGACGCAATATGCAGCTGTGCAAACAGGCGAATTTGGCGCAGATATGCAAGTCAGCAGTTGCAATGATGGTCCGATAAATTTTATTTTTGAACTATGATACGACCTGTGTTAAGTACCAAAAATTGAGTGAAACCCCGAATTTTTTACGACACCACAAATAAAAGCCCTAAAAACTTATCGTTGTCATTTTTCTGTCATATTCTGAAGTTGTAATATGGTCATTGTAATATTGTTGTCATAAAATTATTTTGGTAAACAGTTGCCTATTTTATCGCTTGAGAAATTTATGAAAAATGAAACTATTTTGGTAGTGGAAGATGAGCCTGCCATTCGAGAAATGATCGTGACCACACTAGAGATGGCAGGATTTGACTGTTTGCAAGCGTCAGAAGTCTCTCAAGCCCATCATTTGGTGGTCGATCATCGCCCCAACCTCATCTTATTAGACTGGATGCTACCCAATGGGCTATCAGGCATTGATTTATGCCGCCGCCTGAAGAAAGATGAAATGCTCTCTGAAATTCCTATCATCATGCTCACCGCCAAAGGCGAAGAGGACAACAAAGTTCAAGGGCTTGACGCTGGGGCAGATGACTATATCACCAAGCCGTTTTCCACCCGTGAACTGGTTTCCCGTATCAAAGCGGTATTGCGCCGTAGTAGCGCATTGTCAGGCGAAAAACCCATTGACGTAGGCGGCTTGTCGCTAGACCCTGCCAGTCAGCGCGTGAGTGCCAATAACAAAGCGGTGGATATCGGACCGACAGAGTATCGGCTACTTGCTTTCTTTATGAGTCATCCTGAGCGGGCTTATACCCGCACCCAGCTACTCGATCAAGTGTGGGGTGGCAATGTGTATGTCGAAGATCGTACCATTGACGTGCATATCCGCCGCCTGCGTAAAGTGCTTGAGCCATTTGGGTTTGCCGACTATATCCAAACTGTACGTGGCACAGGCTATCGATTTTCTAATAAAATCGACTAACAATAGCCTGATTAATCGCATTGAAATTTTTGCCAACTTATCCCAACTTCGCTATAGTAAGCTTTCTCAATGGATGCTAGAAAAATTAATATGTGGGCGAGCATTTCACCCGTCGTGACAGCTGGGGTTGCCGGGCTGTTGATTGGCGGGCTATTAGGGTTTTGGGGTTGGGGACTGGCGATAGGGCTTTGCCTGTATCAGCTATATTTTTTATGGTCGATACAACGCTTTAAAGCATGGTATAACAAAAACCCCGATGAGCCGCCGCCTGCATTTGAACCCAATCTTAATGTCATTGCCAGCAATATCTACCAAGTCAATCGCCAAGAGAAATTGGCGCATCAGCAAACTGTTTCACTGGTGCAAAAAGTGCGCGACTCGCTGAGCGCATTGCAAGACTCGATTATTCTGATTGACAAAAACGACTGTATCGAATGGTGGAACAACTCTGCCGAGCGGCTTTTTCATTTTAAAGCGCCCGACCAAGGTCGCAATGTGTTGACCATTATTCGTCATCCGCTTTTTCATCAATATTATCACCACATTGAAGACTATCCCGATGGCGTGCGTATCCATAGCCCATCTAATATCGAGCGCTATGTGCAGTGCAAGATTACCAAATTTGGGCAAGAAAAATTACTGCTGATTTATGATGTCACCCGTTTTCAGCACTTAGAACAAATGCGAAAAGACTTTGTGGCCAATGTTTCGCATGAACTGCGCACGCCGCTTACCGTCATCATGGGGTATGTGGAGACTTTGAGTGAACAGCCTGATTTAGATCCGCGTATTGCTCGCGCGTTTACTCAGATGATGCAGCAAAGTCAGCGCATGAATAACATCATCAATGACTTACTGTTATTATCTCGACTAGAGAACGATGAAAAACCTACTGAGCCCAAAGACATTGATATTCCCAAAATGCTGATGCAATTGTTTGACGATGCGCAAATGTACAACAAGTCATACGACCATATGATTCATTTGCATATCGACAGCACGTTACATATTTTGGGTTATGAAGATTATCTGCGAAGTGCGCTCAGTAACCTGATTACCAATGCCATGAAATACACCCCCAAAGGTGGGGAGATTAGTATTAGCTGGCATGAGTGTGACGCGGGGGTATGTTTTAGCGTGACCGACAATGGCATTGGTATCGAGCAGCGCCATATTCAGCGCTTAACCGAGCGTTTTTATCGCGTGGACACGGGTCGAAGCCGTGACACAGGGGGTACTGGTTTGGGGCTAGCAATTGTTAAGCATGTCTTGTATCAGCATCATGCCACCTTGGATATCACCTCCACAGTTGGCAAAGGCTCGACCTTTACTGTGACCTTTCCAAAATCTGCTAGTATCCCAACCCAATCCCTTAATCCTGCAAGCCCACAAAGTTAAAATTTACTGGTGGCTGACGCCCTTGCATGATATCAGCCATCGCTTTTGCTGAGCCGTTCGAGTGCGTCCAGCCCAAAGTGCCATGTCCGGTGTTGAGATACAAATTATCAATACGTCCTTGGCGATTGACCGCGCGACCGATAATCGGCACATTTGACGGTGTCATCGGTCGCAGCCCTGTCCAATAATTCGGCTCGGTCAAATCTACCGCATCTCCAAACACCTCTCTCACCCGCCGCGTAATCGCTTGGCAACGAATGGGATTTAGCTCAAGGTTAAAACTGTTAAATTCAGCCGTTCCTGCTACTCGCAAGCGATCGCCTAAGCGCGAGTATACCAGTTTAAACTCATCATCAATCAAGCTTACATAAGGTGTCTCATCGGGTCGCAACACAGCATAAGTGGCTGAATAGCCTTTGGCAGGATAGATGGGTAGATTGATACCCAATGCTTTGACTAAGGCAGGACTATAGCTCCCTAACGCCAGTACATACGCATCGGCGGACAGTATCTGTGACTGCGCTGGCAAAGCGGTATTGTCTCTACTATCAACGGAGATTACTTCCACACCATCAATGTGTTGGTTATGATAAATAAGTCGTTTGATAGCAGTATTAAATAAAAATGTTACCCCTTGCTGTTGACAAAGTGCTGCCAAGCGATGAGTGAATTTTTGGGCATCCCCTGATTCATCAAGTGCCGTATAAGTCGCTCCAACCAATTCTTTGCCAATACCAGTTAACGCAGGCTCTAATTCTATCGCTTTATCCACACTAATCACTTGCCGATCACAACCCAATTGCTGCATCCGTTTAGTGGGTGCTATCGCTGCCTGAAACTCAGCATGATCGGTATAAAAATGCATAATACCGCGTGTCAGACAGTCATAATCAATGTGTGTTTGCGCCCTAACCTCCCCCAGTATCTGCCGAGAGTATAATCCTAAATTGACCATCTGCACCAAATTAGCATCGGCACTTTTCGCATTGCATTGCTGCAAAAACTGCCAACCCCATCGCCACAGTGCCATATCAGGGGCTGTATCTTGCGCTGTACTGCCGGGCAAACCCAACAACCGACGCCAGCGAAACAACAATGGGGCATCTTCTCGAAATAACCATTTTAGCGCTTTATAGGGTGTATCAGGATTTGCCCAAGGCGTGGCATGTGACACAGATATTTGCCCACCATTGGCAAACGATGTTGACAATGCCGCACTACTTTCGCGCTCGATTACCGTTACCTCAAACCCTGCTTGTCGAAGCTGCCAAGCAGTAGTGACACCCACCACCCCCGCACCAAGCACGATAACCTGCTTTGTCATAACTTGCCTTACTGTCGTTAGCTGATGAATATGTATAGATAAAAAATGTAGATTGACTAGCAATCAATAAAAAGCCCCCAGTTATCATGGAGGCTTTTTTTCATTTATAAATAACATGGGCTGAAATTTTAATCTATCAGCGTGGGCACAAAGCGTTATTTGCTTAATTTACTGCTGATTTCACGTAGCAATAGTACTTCTTCTGAAGGTTCTGGTGCAGCCGCATCTTGCGCTTCGCTTTGGCGGCGTAGGCGGTTCATGGCTTTCACCAACATAAATATGATAAATGCCAAAATAATAAAGTTGATTAAGATGGTGATAAAATTACCGTAAGCAAACACAGGCACGCCCGCTTTTTTCAGCGCATCATACGTCATAGCCGTGCCTGCAGGTACATCACCTAATACCACGAACATATTGGTAAAGTCGATTCTGCCGCCCATAATCGCAGAGATAATCGGCATAATAATATCTTCTACCAACGACGTAGTGATTTTACCAAATGCGCCACCGATGATGACACCCACTGCCAAATCCATCACGTTACCTTTGAGGGCAAACTCTTTAAATTCTGACATCATACTCATATTACTTCTCCTACCTTCAAAATAGTTGCTACAATCGTTGACTAAAAAGCCCTTATCATCATAAGGGATTGTGTAAAATTTTAAACCTTTGCTTTGCAAGCATGTAGATTAAATTAAAAAAGCTTGTAACAGGTACAAGCTTTTTGTAAATAAATGTTAGGCTTTTTCGCAAGTCTTATAGCGTAAACTCGCTATTATTTACGACCGTTACGCTTACGCTCATTTTCAGTCAAGTATTTTTTGCGTAGACGAATTGATTTTGGTGTCACTTCAACCAGCTCATCATCTTCAATAAATTCAAGCGCTTGTTCAAGGGTAAAAATGATTGGCGGCGTTAAAATAATCGCATCATCGGTACCACTGGCGCGCACGTTCGTCAACTGTTTTGCTTTGGTTGGATTGACTACCATGTCATCGCTACGTGAGTTTTGACCGACAATCATGCCTTCATAGACTTCAGTTTGTGGCGATACAAACATACGACCGCGTTCTTGAAGGTTAAATAGCGCATATCCCAATACAGTACCATTCACCATAGAAATCAACACCCCATTTTGGCGTTTTGCCACATCACCTGTTTTGACAGGACCATAATGTGAGAAACTTGAGGTCATGATACCGGTACCTGAGGTAATGGTTAAGAACTCAGAGCGAAAACCAATCAAACCACGTGACGGTACCACCGCTTCAATACGGATACGACCTTTGCCGTCAACTTCCATATTGGTCAATTCGCCTTTACGGTAGCCCATTTGCTCCATTACCGCGCCTTGGTGTTGCTCTTCAACATCAAAAATCACATTTTCAAAGGGTTCTTGTTTCTCACCCTCGATTTCACGAACAATTACTTCTGGACGTGATACACCCAGTTCAAAACCTTCACGGCGCATATTCTCAATCAATACAGATAAGTGAAGTTCCCCACGACCTGATACTTTAAATTTATCAGGACTGTCGGTATCTTCCACGCGAAGTGCCACGTTATGAATCAACTCACGTTCTAGGCGCTCACGAATATTGCGTGACGTCACGAATTTACCTTCTTTACCCGCAAATGGTGAGTTGTTCACTTGGAAAGTCATCGATACGGTTGGCTCATCGACACTTAGCGGTGGTAAGGCTTCCACGTTTTGTGGATCACAGATAGTATCAGAAATATTTAACGCATCGATACCTGTGATACATACAATATCACCTGCCTGTGCCATAGGTACTTCGATACGGTCAAGACCATGATAACCCATGATTTGTAGGATACGGCCGTTGCGTTTATTACCTTCTTTATCAACAATTGTTACAGGCGTATTGGTTTTAACCGACCCACGCTGAATACGACCGATACCAATCAAACCTTTGAAGTTATCATAATCAAGGCTTGAAATCTGCATACGGAATGGACCGTCCGTATCCACTTGTGGTGGCTCAACAACATTAACGATGGTTTCAAACAATGGCTGCATATCTTCTGCAAGCTCGTCAGGCGATAACCCTGCAATACCATTCATGGCAGAGGTATAAACGATGGGAAAATCTAGCTGCTCATCTGTCGCACCCAAATTATCAAACAAATCAAACACCTGATCCATGACCCAGTCTGGACGGGCGCTTGGTTTGTCAATT
The DNA here is from genome assembly GCF_032014955.1 of Moraxella sp. CTOTU47724. Classification (NCBI taxonomy): domain Bacteria; kingdom Pseudomonadati; phylum Pseudomonadota; class Gammaproteobacteria; order Moraxellales; family Moraxellaceae; genus Moraxella; species Moraxella sp. CTOTU47724. Next base: position 34,390 of record NZ_DALZSV010000007.1, on the reverse strand, counting down.
TTATTAATCACCACGATTGGCTTTAAGCCACGGGCAAATGCTTTTGAAGTCACAAAACGGGTTTGTGGCATAGGACCATCAACGGCATCAACTAATAACAACACACAGTCAACCATCGACATCACACGTTCAACTTCACCACCGAAGTCGGCGTGACCGGGGGTGTCGACGATGTTAATACGGTATTCAACGCCGTCTTTAGGATTGGTCCATTTGATCGCCGTATTTTTGGCTAAAATGGTAATACCACGCTCTTGCTCTAATGCGTTAGAGTCCATGACGCGTTCAACTTCTGCGGCACGCTCACCAAAAGTACCGGATTGTTGTAACAGTTTATCGACTAGAGTAGTTTTACCATGGTCAACGTGGGCAATAATCGCAATATTGCGAAGATTTTTGATTGAATCTGACATAAAAAAATAGCTCTTGAAAATTCGGCTAGGAAGGAAAATTAAAACACGCGGTAGTATAACATCTTATCGTTAAAAATAGATTAAATTTATCTAAGTTGAGTTTATAGCTGATAATAAAAATAAAAAAAGCTACCAACGAGGGTAGCTTTTTTTATTTAATAACTAATTATTGTACGTTCATGTCTTTAGTTTGAACGGTTGTGCCAGAGTTGTTACCAGTGATGATAGCATATACACGACGGTTCATTGCACGGCCTTCAGCAGTGTTGTTGTCTGCGATTGGGCGGTCATAACCGTAACCCACTGTGCTAATACGTTGTGGTGCAACACCAAATTGGTTAACTAACATGGATTTAACCGCATTTGCACGTGCTTCAGACAAACGTTGGTTGTAACGCGCAGATGGACCAGTTTTTGAAGCGTGACCTTCAATTGAAGCTGTTGAATTTGGATACTCATTCATTTTTTCAGCAACTTTTTGGATTTCTGGTTTGTACTGATCTTTGATGACAGTTTTGTCATTGTCAAAGAATACACGTAATTCCATACGTAATGCGTCATCAACTGGGATTTCACGTGGGCAACCATCAGCATCTACAACAACATTTAATGGAGTGCCTGGGCATTTGTCAACGCTATTTAATACGCCATCTTGGTCATCATCACCATCAGTCACAACGATTGGCTCAACAGGGATAGGCTCAACTACTGGTGCTGCTGGTGCCAAGTGACCACCTAGAACTACGTTAAGACCTGCTAATGCTAGACCTTCCCACCAATCGTTATCGAAGTTATAAATCGCACGACCTTCACCACGTAAGCTTAATGCGTCATTGATTCGGTAGTAAGCACCAAGACCTAAGTTACCGATAGTGTCTTTAGAAGTTGCTTTGCTGCCATCATCAAATGCCATTGAGGTTTTTGATTGACCTGCACCGATTAACACATATGGCTTGAATGGGCTGTTAGTATAGCCACTAAAGGTTTCAGTACCGATAGTAAAGTTACCTGAGTATGATTTTTGTTCAAACTTATGTCCGTTAACTTTATCGCCATTGGCATACAATGCGTCAGAATCAGTTTCACCGTACTCTAATTCAAGTGCGATAGTAGGTGTCAATTCGATACCAATACCTGCACCAGTGTACAAGTCGTTACGTTGATGAGTACCTGCGAATTGCTCACCTTGTTTATCTTCAGTTTTGCTGATACCGTCTACATAATGATAACCTAGTAGTAAAGGTGTAACAGTAACGCCTGCGTTAGCGGCTACTGGCATAACAGCTGCAGCAACAACTGCTAGAGCGATTTTATTTAGCTTCATAGAAGTCCTCCAAAGGATTGGCTCATTTTAAATTAAAATAACCTGACAGTTAATTCACAAAATAACACATCAAAAAAAAACATGTAATTTATGAACTTGTTAAATATAGCTTAACGCCTAAAAATTATGTTTACAACTCTTTTTTTTACATTGCTACACAATATTACACGAACATCACAATATGTTATATTTTTATTTTTTAGTAGCCAAGCTAATCGCTTACGCTCGATACTAAGAATTCAACAACCATCATGATTCGACATTACACATCAAAACTATACACTTCTCTCGAAAAGGATTTTAATACAGTCTATTTAAATTTACCATATCTTAAATTCATACTGTCACTAAATGATACATTCTAGTGACATTCACTTACTAAATAAATGAGACATTTACGTTTCAGGCACAACAGTTTTTTCTCAATAATGTTTTAGAACCAGTAACAATAGGTATTTGAACATTTAAACCCATCTGTGCCTATGAAATCCTTACTATCTAGAATAGACATTCCATTACCTGATAACATCAGTCGTTTAGTCGCTTTCATTCACTTTCTAGCCACCAGCCTTACCTTATAGTTCAATATTTGTTTGTTAATTCTTTTGAACTCTATATAATAATGAACTAAAGTCCTTTATTGTGTTATCCCATCATGATCTAGCCGGTAGCTTTAATAGCATGAATGATTCGAAAGCCAACGTATTCTCAATAAAAAGACAGGGGTTTACTTTAATTGAAACAGTCGTCGTTTTGACTGTTTTATCTATCATCGTAGCGATGGCTTCGATTACTATTACCAACAGCTTAAAGCAAATGGAAGCAAAAAGCACCGCTTCAAGCTTAATGAATTTTTTAAGCAGTGCAAAACAAGAGGCGTTGATTTATCAAAACCCTGTGATAGCCTGTGTCGCCAATGATAACTTGGCTTGCGTGACAACTGGCGGTCATCAGCTGATTAGCTTTATCGATAAAAATAACAATAACAGCTATGAGGCAGCGGTAGATAAACTCAATCATCAGCTTACGTTAGATTTGTCTTGGGGTGTGCTTACGGCAAATATCTCGCTGAATAATAACTATATTATTTTTAAGCCAGAAAACGCTAGACCCATTGGTTATATGGGTAATATTCAATACTGCCCTTTAGATGGTAAGGTCGATAATCGACTAAAGGTAAGTTTCAGTAAAACAGGCATTATTAAATATAAGCCCTACTCAGTTGAACAATTTAATTGCCCCTAATAGCTAGGCTTTTGCTGTAAATGCTTTTCTCATTGCGCTAACCGCTTCGCTAAGCCCCATAAACACACTGTCTGCAATAATGGCATGACCGATGTTTAGTTCATGGATGCCACCCATATTAGCAATGGGTGCAACGTTGTCACGGGTAAGACCGTGCCCTGCATTGACCAGTAAACTTGCTTTTGACTCGTGGGCATGAGTCACGGCTGTTTTGATACGGTTGATTTCATGGTTAATTTTAACTTGGTCATGTTGCAAACAATAGTCAGCATAGGCGCCCGTGTGTAGTTCAATGGCATCTGCCCCGAGCGCAATGCTTTTATCAATTTGCGCCAACTCTGGATCAATGAATAGTGACACTTGAGTGCCGACCTGATGTAACTGTTGAATCGCACTGGCTATTTTGTGCTGATTGCCAATCACATCAAGCCCGCCTTCGGTGGTCAGTTCTTGGCGTTTTTCAGGGACGAAGCACACCCAAGCTGGCTTAACATCACAGGCTATCGCAACCATCTCGTCAGTGACCGCCATTTCAAGGTTCATACGAGTGGTTATGACTTTGGCAAGTCGATAAACATCATCATCTTGAATGTGACGACGATCTTCACGCAAATGCAGCGTGATACCATCCGCCCCTGCCTGCTCACAAATTAATGCCCCTGCCACAGGATCGGGATACGCCACGCCGCGCGCTTGACGCAGGGTAGCAATGTGGTCGATATTGACACCGAGTAAGGGTTGATTGCTGGTCATGACGTTCCCTATTTTGTCTATTATTGATACTGAGTAAGCTTATTGATATTGGGTAAGCTGCTGCCAAAGTTCTCGGCTTTGCAGGGTTTGATAATTGAGTAAATTATCTATCAAATGGCGGTGCATGGCACTGATGCTATTGACCAATTGTTTGGCTAAATCAAAATCTTGTTGCATCATTTGGTTAAAGCTAGCTTCATCTTGTAAACATTGATACCAAATTAGCAGCTGCTCACCTGTTATTGACATATCAGGTTTATCCAAGGGTAAAACTGGCATAAATCCCTGCTGTAGCTGGTATTGATAACGCTGCGATGGGGCTATTAAATCCCCCAACGCATCTTTAGCAAAATCGAACCCATAGCCTAGTTGTTCAAACAATACATTTTCAAAGTGCCTTAAATGCCACTTTAAACGGGTCATGTCATGTGGCGATTGCGCTGGGTCGACAAACAGCGTTGCCATGTTTGCAAGACACTGCTGATATGCTTGCCATATCTCAGCAAACGGCTCTTCAACAGGCAATAGTTTTTGCAAAATCTCATTAAGATACATACTTGCATACAGGCTTTGTCCTCTGAGCGTAATGTGATTTTGCAAAATCTGGCTTTGACTAAAGGTTTTTAGGCTGTTTTTACCATTGCCAAAAAATTGTATAGGGACAAATAGTGGTAAGTTTTTTTTACCGATACCATGTACTACGCCCCATTCTTCACTAAACAGGTAAATTAAACTACGGCTTTCACCATACGGTTTTTGGTGCAGAATATAACCTGTTAGCAGTTGATTGCGCATAGTAGCCTTTAGCCTATAACCTAGTAGCCCAAGCTCGTTAGCGCACGCTCATCATCTGACCAGCCTTTTTTGACTTTGACCCACAGCGTTAGCATCACTTTTTTATCAAACATTTTTTCCATGTCTTGGCGCGCTTCGATGCCGATTTGTTTGATTTTTTCGCCTTTATCACCGATGACAATCACCTTTTGACCTTGACGCTCGACAAAAATCGTGGCATCGATAAAGGTCACAGCTTTACGCCATTTGCCTGTTTTTGGGTCTTGATGCGCAGGCTCATCCTTAAAGGTATCAATTTGTACCGTTAAATCGTAAGGAATCTCATCGCCAGATGCCCGCATCACTTTTTCACGAATGATTTCACTGGCTAAAAAGCGTTCTGAACGGTCAGTGACTTGTTCTGCATCATAGATGGGCGCTGCAATCGGTAAATGCTTACCGATGACTCGTACTAGCTCATCTAAGTTATGCGCACGTAACGCAGATACGGGCACGATATCGCTAAATACTTGGGTGTCATGCAGTTTTTGTAGTAGCGCGAACAGCTGAGCTTCGTCCTTAATGGTGTCGCTTTTATTAATCACTGCAATCACAGGGACACTCAAATTTTGGACTTTGGCAAACACCAGCTCATCATCTTCCACCCATTTTAGGCTATCAATCACAAACAATACCGCATCAACGTCTGCCAAAGCCGAAGTTGCTGCTTTATTCATACGCTCATTGATAGCGCGCACTTCGCGGCTATGGATACCTGGGGTGTCAACAAAAATTGCTTGTAGTTGCTCGTTGGTCAAAATTCCCATAATGCGATGGCGGGTGGTTTGGGGTTTTCGCGAGGTAATCGACAATTTTTGACCCAACACATGATTCATTAACGTTGATTTACCCACGTTTGGACGTCCGACAATGGCTACATAACCCGTGCGAAAATCCACCGCACGCGCGGGCGCTGAATCACTTTGCCCACTGAAGAATTGACTGATAACATCATGGTTGTTGTCCGCTGATGGATTGTCGACAGCTGGGTCAGTGGTTGTTTGTTGGGTAGCGTCTGCTTGGTTAGACATAAAGTGGGATCTCAACATTGGTTTAAAGGGTGCAAATTATTGTAGAAGAGTTTTGCGCAAATTTCAGTAAGCATTTCAGCAAATTTGGGTGTTAACCGTATGGCAGGTCGGCAAATTAGCGCAGCGGCGGTAACAGATCACTGATTTTAGTCAGCATGGCTTCAGCGCAACGCTGCTCGGCAATACGGCGACTTTCCCCTTGTGCTGTGACTAAAGCTTGGGTTGGCGCTATGGGTTTGGCGGTTTTATTGTCAAAAACAATGTCGACTTGGCAGCTGACCACAAAAATTTGATTGGGTGCATTGCCAATGGTTTCGGTCACCTCATAGCGTGGCAGCGCAAGTTGGTGTGCTTGCAACAGCTCTTGTAAACGGCTTTTGGCATCTTTTAGCACTTTTTGTTCTTTCACTTTTTCGAACAAATCTTCAAACCACGTCAGCACACAAGCTTTAACCGTGTCAAAATTTTGACTATCAAGATAGATGGCGCCAATCAAGGCTTCAACGCTGTCTGCCAAGATTGAGGCGCGCTGACGACCACCGCCTTTACGCTCGCCCACCCCTAAAATCAAATAATCTGACAAATTGAGCTGCTTTGCAATAATCACCAAGGTTTCTTCGCGCACAAGCGATGCACGTAAGCGACTGAGCCGACCTTCATTATAGTCGGGATAGCGCAAAAATAAGGCTTCTGCGATGATCACACCGAGCAATGCATCTCCCAAGAACTCTAATCGCTCATAATTGTGCTCGCTATCAAATGAACGATGCATGAGTGCCATAATGGGTAAATTCACATTATCAAACTGATAACCCATTTCATAAAACAGCGCGGTTAATTGACGCACTTGTGGCGGTAGTTTTTTGAGATTAAAGGTAGGGATAGTGATTGGTAAATTCATCTGCTTCAAATTGTTAGAAAAGTATTCGCCATTTAAATCATAACATGGCTATCACTTACTTAAGATTGGGGATAACTATTGCTTGGCGACTTTGGCATCTTCTGCGCTAATGGTATCTTCAAAGCGATTGACGATATCGACGTTACCAAAAAAGTTGTTTGCTTCATCGTATTTCAATTTCACTGACATCGCACCTGGCGTATTATCCACCACTTCCACGACGTCCTCTGCCTTTTGGCTGACACCGTTGATATGCCATTGGGAATTGACGCTACCTAAAAAATCTTTAACACTTTCTTTATTGTCATTGGACTTTTTAAGTTCAAAAGCCAACGATTTTTTGAGTTGGTAGTGACCGACTTGGGCAGGGATAATAGCTAAACCGATTTTGGCACACACGACGATGAGTACAATCATAATCACGATACCCGTGACGCTGGCGCCGCGCTGATGACTTGGTAGGTTCATGCCGTATTCTCCTTTGACCATCGCTCAAGATAGATTAATGTAAGCTTTAGTTAATTAAATATTCTCAACAACAAAGGCTTTGATATCCAATTTTTTAAAGTAAGCGGTTAGTGTATTGCGCCATTGCGATTAAAGGTGGGTAGACTGAGTCCACTGGCTTTGTGCGTCCACACATACACGGCTTTACCCGCTAGGTTCTCATCAGGTACAAACCCCCAAAAACGACCATCAGCACTGCGATCACGGTTATCGCCCATCACAAAATAGTGCCCTTTAGGCACTGTTAGTTGCCATTGTTGACCTTGGCTCGCCATCAATTGAGGTGACGCTTGCTGCAAAAAGCTGGCATATTGATACCAATTCTTGTCACCCAAATAGCGCACCAAATGTTGATGATTACTACTGGGCGATTCTTGCACGTATTTGGCAGACAATTCTTCTTGATTGCCCAGTTGCGCTGCTTGCTCAGCTGTCACAAGCTCACCGGTCTCGGTTTTACCTGGCGGATATAGCTGCGCTGTCATCTTAGGGTCGGGGGTAAAGTTGGCAGGCGTAGTAGCAATCGCTTTGCCATTGACGCTTAACTGCCCATTATTAAAGCTCACCGTATCCCCACCCACGCCAATCACCCGCTTGATATAATAAATTTTTGGGTTCTCAGGATAGCGAAATACCACCACATCACCATGCTGCGGTGCGCCTAAATCAAGCACCTTGGTATTCACCAATGGCAAGCGGATGCCATACGCGTATTTGTTGACCGCAATAAAGTCACCCGTATATAAGGTGGGCACCATCGACGATGAGGGGATATTAAACGGCTCAATCAAAAACGAGCGCACTACGAGCACAATCGCTAAAATCGGGAAAAAATCATACGCCCATCGCACCGGCGCAGTCGATTTCTCCAATCCTTTGCTTTGCTTTTGCTTTAGTACCAATTTATCCAGTAGCCAAATAGCGCCTAAAATCAAGGTCGCAGGGACAAGAATCAAATTAAAATCAAAATCCATACTTGCCTCTACGACTGGTTATCCACTTTTAATACCGCCAAAAACGCTTCTTGTGGAATCTCGACACGCCCCACTTGCTTCATGCGTTTTTTACCTTCTTTTTGCTTTGACAGTAGTTTTTTCTTACGTGACACGTCACCACCATAACATTTGGCAAGTACGTCTTTACGCATGGCTTTGACAGTACTACGGGCAATGATTTGGCTACCAATCGCCGCTTGAATTGCTACGTCAAACATTTGACGCGGAATCAATTCTTTCATTTTTTCAACCAGCTGATTACCGCGATAGCGCGCTTGCTCAGCATGGCAAATCATCGCCAATGCATCAACTTTTTCGCCATTAATGAGTACATCTACCCGTACCAGTTTATCTGTTTCAAAGCGCTCAAAACCGTAATCAAGTGACGCAAAGCCACGTGACACTGATTTTAGACGGTCAAAAAAGTCCATGACCACTTCGCCCATCGGAATATCAAAGGTCAATTGGACTTGCTGTCCCATAAACTTCATATCAACTTGGATACCACGACGCTCGATACATAATGTCATCACGTTACCCAAATAATCGGGTGGCACCAGAATATGACAGCGCGCAATCGGCTCACGAAACTCATCAATCAGACCTGGGTCAGGCATTTTTGATGGGTTATCGATTTGGATAATCTCACCATTGCGTTTTTTGATTTCGTAAATAACGGTCGGGGCGGTAGTAATCAAATCTAAATCGTATTCACGCTCAAGACGCTCTTGGATGATTTCCATATGGAGCATCCCCAAGAAACCACAGCGAAAACCAAACCCAAGTGCATCAGAGGTATCAGGCTCAAAAAACAACGCAGCGTCATTGACTTGCAGTTTTTGTAGCGCTTCACGAAACGCCTCAAAGTCACTCGAATCAACAGGGAACATACCGGCATAGACTTGCGGCTTGACCTTTTTAAACCCTGGTATGCTATCTACATCTGGGGTTTTGGCAAGGGTAATGGTATCACCCACAGGCGCGCCGCCAATGTCTTTGATGCCGGCAATCACAAAACCCACTTCACCGGCTTCTAAGATATTGGTTTCAAACGATTTTGGGGTAAATACCCCAATCGATGTCACAATATGCGTGCCTTTGGTAGATTTGATATGGATTTTATCGTCTTTTTTGAGCGTGCCTTGACGCACACGTACCAATGACACAACGCCAAGATAATTGTCAAACCATGAGTCAATAATTAACGCTTGCAAAGGGGCATCACGGTCGCCTTCGGGCGCGGGAATACGCTCAACAATCGCTTGTAGCAAATCATCCACGCCCACGCCTGTCTTGGCAGACACGCGCGGTGCATCCATCGCTTCAATCCCGATAATGTCTTCGATTTCTTGAATCACGCGCTCGGGATCCACTTGCGGTAAGTCAATCTTGTTGAGTACCGGTAATACTTCAAGCCCCTGCTCAATTGCGGTATAACAGTTGGCAACCGACTGCGCTTCTACGCCTTGCGCGGCATCAACCACCAGCAAAGCGCCTTCACAAGCCGCCAGTGAACGCGACACTTCATACGAAAAATCAACGTGCCCTGGGGTATCAATAAAGTTAAATTGGTATTTGTCACCGTTTGGGTGGTTATAATACAGTGTGACAGATTGGGCTTTAATGGTAATACCGCGCTCGCGCTCAATATCCATCGAGTCAAGTACTTGCGCCTGCATTTCACGTGCTTGTAGACCACCACACATTTGGATAATGCGGTCGGCAAGCGTGGATTTACCGTGGTCGATATGGGCAATAATAGAAAAATTACGAATATGAGATAAGGCGGTCACAATTACCTACTAACAAAAAAGTATATGATTAAATTTGTAGAAAAATAGCCTTATTGTAACGTATTTTTCTACAATCACCTACTGAATTTATTGTGACAGCTTTTGGGAGATCATAAAAAAAGATAAGCTTTGGGTGTCAATGTCTGTTGCATACTCAAAGTCCCAAACAAAGCCCAAACCCTCCCCAAGCTAGGCTTTTTTGACGACGCTGGATTTGAGTTTCATCGCGCCAAAACCGTCAATTTTACAATCAATATCATGATCATCGGTAGCATCATGGAGCAGGCGAATGGATTTGACTTTGGTGCCAACTTTAATGGGCGTGCTTGCGCCTTTGACTTTTAAGTCTTTAATAACCGTCACACTATCCCCATCTTGTAGCACATTGCCGACAGCATCTTTAATAACTTGCTCGCTGTCTGCTTCGGTTTCGCCCGCTTGCCATGCCTGCTGCGCTGCTTCAAAGCCACACATCGGGCAAATCAGTAAATCACCATCTTGGTACGTATAATTTTCTTTACACTTGGGGCATGGGGGACAGGCAGGTAAACTCATAGCACGCGCTCAATCAGCTGAGAAAAATTTTAATAGTCTTAAGGTAGTGTAGTGTACGCGATAAGTCACCCCAATAATAGTGATCAGCCAGCACAGAAGACCCTCTGACAAATGACCTAGTAAATTAGGACTTAAAACAGAGCTTAGTCAAGCAGCATTTAGTCAAGCATAACCCAATAAAGCATGATTGCAGTCCGAGCTCAATTGTGCAAAACTTTGATTATAATTTTTTTAGCAAATAAAAAGAGAGCCACCATGACAGATTTCGTCGTCTTTGATATAACCGGTGCCGATGCCCAAAAATTCTTGCAAGGACAACTGACCTGCAACGTCACCAAACTCAGCGAGCAGTACCAAGCGACCGCAATTAGTAATCTCAAAGGGCGCGTTGCGTTGGGTATTTGGATTAGGAAAATAGCGGATGACGCTTACCAAATCGTCATCAGCCAAGACTGTGCCGATGAGTTTGCCAAGCATATCAAAAAATACGCGGCGTTCTCAAAACTTACCTTATCAGCCCCACGTGATATTTTTGCGGTTGTTGACAATGGGGTACCTAGTTTTAGTGAATCAGAGAATGGCTCTGACACCGACGCTAACCGCAAAGCATGGCAAAAAGCGAGTATCGCTACAGGTAATTACTGGATTGTCACAGCCACCCAAGGCTTATGGCAACCCCAAGAGTTACGTCTACACCAACACGGCGGGGTTGACTACGATAAAGGCTGTTATTTAGGTCAAGAAATCATTGCCCGGTTATATTTTAAAGCCAGCCCAAAAGCTTGGCTCCACCGCGTAGCAGGTACCGGTGATATGCCTAACGCAGGTGAAAAAATTGGCAACGTGGATGTGGTCAATAGCATTGCCACTGACACAGGTTTTGAAGCCTTGGTCGTCGGGCGTCCCGATGATATTGCCGCCAGTAACCTGATCATTCTTGAGTTACCTCAAGCACTGCAACAACCGGTTGCGCGCCAACATTAAACACCCACCAAACTTAATTAAAGTAAATAAGTGAAAATAAATAGGTTAAACTAAAAAAGGCATTTCACTGATGCCTTTTTTAACCATTTTTTTAGGTTTATCAATACCTAACCCACTTCAAACCTAAACCATTTTATAGCTAAACC
>NZ_DALZSV010000007.1:0-22809 GCF_032014955.1 Moraxella sp. CTOTU47724 | reverse complement strand
TTAGGTTTATCAATACCTAACCCACTTCAAACCTAAACCATTTTATAGCTAAACCACTTCGCCAGCCACGAACCCACTTGCCCAAGCCCATTGGAAATTGTAGCCACCTAGCCAACCAGTAACATCGAGCACTTCTCCGATAAAATACAAATTCGGTTGTAACTGACTTTGCATGGTTTTTGAGGAGACTTTATCAGTAGCAACGCCGCCGCGTGTGACTTCAGCTGTACGATAGCCTTCAGTGCCTGATGGCGTCAAACGCCAAGCATTGAACTGCTCACCAAGCTGCGCTAACTTCTCGTCTTTGATATTGGCAAGCTCAGTCTCAGCCATGTCTTGCCACAATAAATTTTGCAAAGTACTCATAACTTTTTTAGGTAGCGCCGGCGCGCTTATCTGGTCGTTTAGCACGGTTCTGATCAACTGTTTTGGGTGCTGTTTTTTTTGCTCGGCTAAAAATGCTGCCATATCAAAGTTTGGGAATAAATTGATAAAAATCGGCTCGCCCACCTGCCAATAATTCGATAGCTGTAACATCGCAGGCCCGGATAAACCGCGATGGGTAAATAGCACGGGCAACCTAAAACTGATGCGCTCGTTAAACGCAATGACCTCAAAACTAACCCCCGATAACGATTTAATCGCATCGCCAATTTTATCGGTAAAGGTAAAGGGTACTAGTCCTGCCGATGTTGGCACAATGGTATGCCCAAATTGCTGCGCTACTTGGTAACCAAATCCTGTCGCACCCATGGTCGGAATTGACAGTCCGCCTGTGGCGACTACCAACGAGTGACAAGTTAAGGTTTGCTCGCTACTTTTTTGATGCGCTGGTTGATGAGGCTGTTGGTTAGCTGGTTGATTGACAGTTAACACAAACCCCGTATTGTCGGGTAACGCTTGGATTTGCTGGATGGTGGTTTTTAGTTGAATAGTCACTTGATTGGCACGGCATTCATTCAACAGCATTTGTAAAATATCATTGGCAGAGGTATCACAAAACAGTTGCCCATGCTCACGCTCATGATAAGGAATCTGATACTGGCTAACCATGCCAATAAAATCCCAATTTAAATAGCGTGACAATGCCGATTTGCAAAAGTGCGGATTGCTACTTAAATAATGCTTGGGCTCAATTTCATAATTGGTAAAATTACAGCGCCCACCGCCGCTCATAAGGATTTTCTTACCCGCTTTATTGGCATGATCTACCACCAGTACCCGCCGTCCGCGCTTGCCCGCTGTCAATGCACAAAATAGCCCTGATGCCCCTGCCCCGATGATGATGACATCATACGCAAACGTGGACGGTGCGTTTGTTGACCCAGCGTGATTTTGAACCGTGTCAATCTTTGGTGAAGTATTTGATGAAGTATGTTTTTGCTGCATGATGACCGCTATTTATCAAGTAAAAGACCAAATGAGAATCCGCTTACAATACAGATGTTTGCCCAATATCTGAAAAAATATCCTTAAAAATATCCTGAGTAACATTGCAAAATTTGTAATTTTTTGCCAAACTAAGGAAAAGGCACTCTAGAATCAAGGATTAGATTGTATTGCATTTTCATAGTGAGCGGACGTTTATTGATGGCTCGTTTCATCGCTCTGTTGATGGCCTGTGTTACTGGCAGCTTGTCAATGTTAGCTTATCAACGTGAAAATGTTGTTTTTGAAGTTAAGCCCGCTACCTATTTGAGCCGTTTGTCAGTTCGTAGCCATTTAGAGTATTACCCCACCAACCTACGAGTCATAACAAGGAATGTTTTATGAAGAGCTACCCTCATAGCGCTGAATTTGCCGCTAAAGCCAACACCACTCCCCAAAAATACGCCGAGACCTATCAAGAATCTGTGGAAAATAACGAAGCGTTTTGGGCAAAACGCGCTGAATGGGTTGATTGGATAAAAAAACCTACCAAAATCAAAAACGTCAATTATGACCTAAACAATTTTAGCATTAAATGGTTTGAAGATGGTGAGCTTAATCTATCGGTCAACTGTCTTGACCGTCATGTTGCTGAAAACCCTTACAAACCTGCGATTATTTGGGAAGGCGATCATCCCTCACTTCACAAAATCATCTCATACAAAGAGCTACATTCAGAAGTATGCCGCCTTGGTAGCGCATTGCGTCGTAAAGGCGTCAAAAAAGGCGACCGTGTCACCATTTATTTACCGATGATTCCTGAAGCGGCGGTTGCGATGCTGGCTTGTGCGCGGATTGGTGCGGTTCACTCATTGGTATTTGGCGGGTTTTCAGCGGACAGTCTAGCCAGCCGTATCATCGATAGCCAATCAAAAATTGTCATCACCGCTGATGAATCTGTGCGTGGTGGTAAACATACGCCGCTTAAACAAAATGTGGATCGTGCGCTAGACCATGACGGCACCGAATGTGTTGAAAAGGTCATTGTGGTGTACCGTACCGGTGAATCCATCCCAATGAGCGGACGCCGCGACATTTGGTATCACAACTTAATCGACAATGCGTCTGAAGACTGTCCACCAGAGCCAATGAATGCCGAAGACCCGTTATTTTTGCTTTACACTTCAGGCTCAACTGGCAAGCCTAAAGGCGTGTTACATACCACCGGTGGTTATTTGACCTATGCGCTATCCACCTTCCGTGACGTGTTTGATATCAAAGACAATGACGTATTTTGGTGTACCGCGGATGTGGGCTGGGTCACAGGTCACACCTATGTGGTGTATGGACCGCTTGCCAACGGCACAACGACCGTGATGTTTGAAGGGGTGCCACAGTACCCAGATTGGGCGCGTATCGGTCATATCGTTGATAAGCATGACGTTACCATCTTGTATACTGCGCCAACCGCCATTCGCGCGATGATGAAAGAAGGCGATGATTACGTCCGTAAATCAAACCGTTCCAGCTTACGTCTGTTGGGCTCGGTGGGTGAACCTATCAACCCTGAAGCCTGGAACTGGTACTATAACGTGGTGGGCGAAGGTCGTTGTCCGATTGTCGATACTTGGTGGCAAACTGAAACCGGGGGTATTTTGATGACGCCAATCCCCAATACGGTTGATCTCAAACCAGGCTCCGCGATGAATCCACTGTATGGCGTCAAGCCAGCGATTGTTGATGCCGAAGGTGCTGAATTAACGGGCGCTGCCGAAGGCAACTTAATCATCAAAGACAGCTGGCCAGGTCAAATGCGTACCATTTGGGGAGACCATAAACGCTTCTTAGAAACTTACTTTAGCACCTATCCAGGCGCTTACTTCACAGGTGATGGTGCCCTGCGCGATGAAGACGGTCATTATTGGATCACAGGTCGTGTGGATGATGTCTTAAACGTCTCTGGTCACCGCCTAGGTACAGCAGAGATTGAAAGTGCGTTAGTATCGCATCCTTCAGTCGCTGAAGCAGCTATTGTGGGTATGCCACATGAGCTTAAAGGTCAAGGCGTTGCCGCTTATGTCATCTTAAAATCAGGCGAAGAGCCGAGCGAGATGCTCAAAGGTGAAATCAACCGTCATGTCCGTGGTGAGATTGGTCCAATCGCCAACTTAGACTCGCTCTACTTGGTCGAAGCCTTACCAAAAACGCGCTCCGGTAAAATCATGCGCCGTATTCTGCGTAAACTTGCCGCGCATGAATTTGAAGGTTTAGGCGATACTTCAACCTTGGCAGAACCAGAGGTGGTTGATAACCTCATCAATGTGGTTAAAGCTGATAAACAACCTGCTTAATGGCTTACCAAATTTAAAAAACGTCTGTAGCTACAGGCGTTTTTTCATGGTTTTTCAATTGTTAAATATATTTAAAAATCCAATTCAAATTTTTAATTTTAATGATGATTTAATTAAACCCAATTGCTTACAATTTCAAGCTTAATCATGCGATAATTGGTTATGTTATAATGCCGACCAAAGGCATTTTTAATAAAACCAATATAACAAGGATAAACCGATGACAGATATGACTGCGGCCACAGCGCCATTAGATTTTAGCAAACCTATCAAATCGCGTGCTGCGGTAGCTTTTGCTGCGGGAGAACCATTACAAATCGTCGAAATCGACGTTGAACCACCGCGTAAAGGTGAAGTACTCGTCAAAATTACCCATACGGGCGTTTGCCACACGGACGCATTCACCTTGAGTGGTGATGACCCTGAAGGAGTTTTTCCAGCGGTTTTGGGTCATGAAGGCGCAGGTATTGTGATGGCAGTCGGTGAAGGGGTAACCAGTGTACAACCTGGTGATCATGTCATTCCGCTATATACGGCTGAATGTGGTGAATGTTTATTTTGTAAAAGTGACAAAACCAACTTATGCGTCGCGGTGCGTGCCACCCAAGGTAAAGGCGTGATGCCTGATGGTACTACCCGTTTTAGCTATCAAGGTCAGCCAATTTATCATTACATGGGCTGTTCGACGTTTAGTGAATATACTGTCGTTGCTGATGTATCGCTTGCTAAAATCAATCCTGAAGCCAATCCTGAGCAAGTCTGTCTATTAGGTTGTGGCGTGACCACAGGACTAGGTGCGGTAAAAAATACCGCTAAAGTACAAGAAGGCGACAGCGTGGCGGTATTTGGGCTTGGCGGTATTGGGCTTGCTGTGATTCAAGGTGCCAAACTTGCCAAAGCAGGCCGTATTATCGCGGTTGATACCAACCCCGACAAATTTGAGCTAGCCCGTGAGTTTGGTGCGACTGATTTTGTCAATCCAAAAGATTATGACCAACCCATTCAACAAGTGATTGTTGAGATGACAGGTTGGGGTGTGGATCACAGTTTTGAATGTATCGGTAACGTCAATGTCATGCGCTCGGCACTTGAATGCGCGCATCGTGGCTGGGGTCAAAGCGTGATTATTGGTGTCGCAGCTGCAGGTCAAGAGATTTCCACTCGTCCGTTCCAACTAGTGACAGGTCGCCGCTGGTTAGGCTCTGCATTTGGTGGGGTGAAAGGTCGCTCACAACTGCCAGGTATGGTGGAGCAAGCCATGCACGGCGATATCCAACTGGCACCTTTTGTCACCCATACCATGGGTCTTGAAGATGTCAATACCGCATTTGATTTGATGCATAAAGGTAAGTCCATTCGTTCAGTGTTGCATTACTAAAACATTACCGAACTTGGCATTAAACAGAATGGGAAATTCACCATGAAAAAAGTTGAATCGCATAAATTGCACGGTGGTGACCTACAAGTGTGGCAGCATACCAGTGTGACCACACACACGGAGATGAAATTTGCCATCTATTTGCCACCCAAAGCCATCGTCAATGAAGCAACCGAAACCACTGGAACAACAGCTCAAAAATGTGCGGTGCTGTATTGGCTATCAGGGCTGACTTGTACCGAGCAAAACTTTATTCAAAAATCTGGGTTTGCTGAGTATGCCAGTCGTCACAACGTGATTGTGGTGGCACCCGATACCAGTCCTAGGGGTGTCGATATAAGCGGTAACGATGTGCCTGATGACAGCGCTTATGACTTGGGGCAAGGGGCAGGCTTTTATGTCAATGCCACCCAAGCGCCTTGGGCAACGCATTTTCAGATGTATGATTATATCGTCGATGAGTTGCCTAATCTCATCGAACAGCACTTCCCTGCCAGTGACCAGCGCAGCATTTTTGGTCATAGTATGGGTGGGCATGGCGCGCTGATGATTGCCCTACGCAATCCCCAGCGCTATGCCAGCGTGTCGGCTTTTTCACCCATCGTTGCACCGTCACAAGTGCCTTGGGGACAAAAAGCCTTTAGCGCTTATCTAGGTGATGACCAAAGCACCTGGGCAAATTACGATAGCTTAGCGTTGATGAAGCAGTCAGCGCATAGCAAAAAATTACCGCTATTGATTGACCAAGGTAGCGGGGATGAGTTTTTGGCTGAGCAGCTCAAACCTGATCTCTTTGAGCAAGCTGCCAAAGATGCCAATTATCCGATGACGCTGCGTATGCAGGACGGTTATGACCATAGCTACTATTTTATCAGTAGTTTTATCGCTGACCATTTTGCGCACCACGCCGCTGCCCTTCAAGCTTAAGCACGCACACAATCACTTGTCACACCACACGGCTGACAAGTGATTGACCATTTTCATTTTGCCATCGCATTACCCCCTCCATCATTTAAAATAACAAATTTGCGATGATTATTTTGCCCGCGATCCTATCTGATAAGGAAGATTATCATGGTTAACAAGCGCACTGATATCACGGTAACCCCTACCCATAAAGAGCCCTATTTGCAAGGCGTTGTGTTTCGCTACAGCGTGTTTGCCATTGCCTTTGCTATCCTTGCTTTGGGTATTGTGCTACTCAAATGGTGGCTGATAGTGATTGGTCTGGTGGGCTTTGTGGTGGGCATTTATGATTTGATGCAAGTACACCATGCCGTCTTGCGTAACTACCCAATTTCGGGACATATTCGTTACCTATTGGAAGAATTCCGACCTGAACTGCGCCAGTATTTGATTGAAGATGACCAAGCCGCCGTGCCGTTTTCGCGCCAGCAGCGTGCGCTTGCTTATCAACGTGCCAAAAATGTCAGTGATACCAATGCTTTTGGTACCTTAGAAAATTTATACCAGTCTGGCAAAGAATGGTTTTTACAATCCACCCTTAGCTATCCTCTCAAAGAAACCAATTTTCGTATTATGGTGGGCAGTGAACGATGCCTACAGCCCTACTCGATGTCGGTGTTTAATATCTCTGCCATGAGTTTTGGCAGCCTGTCAGCCGCGGCAATCGAAGCGCTCAATCAGGGCGCAAAACTCGGTGGATTTGCTCATGATACAGGTGAAGGTGCGATTAGTCCGTACCATAAGAAACATGGCGGCGATTTGATTTGGGAGCTGGGTACCGGGTATTTTGGATGCCGTAATCACGATGGTACGTTTAGCGCCGAAAAATTCGCTGAACGCTCGCGCCTTGAGCAAGTCAAAATGATTGAAATCAAGCTGTCGCAAGGGGCAAAACCTGGTAAAGGCGGGGTATTGCCCAAAGAAAAAATCACCCCCGAAATTGCCGAAACCCGTGATGTACTGATGGATGTAGACTGCGTTTCTCCAGCGAGCCACTCAGCCTTTACCACCCCGCGTGAGATGGTGCAGTTTTGGCAACAGCTGCGTGAACTATCAGGGGGCAAGCCGGTTGGTTTTAAGCTGTGTGTCGGGCAGCCTTGGCAGTTTATGGCAATTGTCAAAGCCATGATTGAAGCAGATAATTACCCTGATTTTATCGTGGTTGATGGTGCAGAAGGCGGTACAGGGGCTGCGCCTGTTGAGTTTATGGATAATGTTGGCATGCCGCTACTCGATGGTTTTTTGCTTGTACACAATACGCTGGTGGGTGCGGGGGTGCGTGACAAAATCAAAATCGGTGTCAGTGGTAAAATCATCTCTGCCTTTGATATCGCTCGCATGCTAGCGCTGGGTGCAGATTGGTGTAACTCCGCGCGTGGCTTTATGTTTGCGGTGGGCTGTATCCAATCACGTGCCTGCCACACCAACAAATGCCCAACTGGGGTTGCCACCCAAGACCCCTATCGTCAGCGGGCATTACATATTCCTGACAAGGCACAGCGGGTCTATAATTTTCATAAAAATACGCTTAAATCATTGGCAGCGATTGTCGGTGCAGTGGGTTTACACCACCCAAAAGATTTACAAGCGTATCATATTGCCAGACGCCTGGAAAATGGGCAGATTAAGCTATTATCCAAGTTTTATTATTTTACGGAACCTGGCGTGTTACTGGATTTATCGGCGCGCTCAGATGTTTTTAACCAAATGTGGGTCATGGCAAATCCTGATAGCTTTTTGGCAAATAACGAGGCGTTAATTGCTTACAATCACGATGTGCGTCACGCCCATGAGCACAACGAAAAGCGCTTTAATGAAGGCAATTACCCTGAACGTATCGACAGCTTCGATGAAACCGCAAATAGCTATTATACCTACGATGATGACCCTTCTTAATACTTTTTCCACAAAAAAACCGCTAATGATTAGCGGTTTTTTTGTGTCAGCTTAGTTTATTCCACCGTGACGCTCTTGGCCAAATTACGGGGTTTATCAACGTCTGTACCTTTGGCAAGCGCAACATGGTAAGACAACAATTGTACGGGAATGGTGTGTACTATGGGCGATAACACGCCAATATGACGTGGGGTGCGAATTACGTGTACGCCCTCACTATCGGAAAAATCACTGTCAAGATCGGTAAAGACAAACAACTGACCGCCACGCGCCGAGACTTCTTGCATATTGGCTTTGACTTTATCAAGTAGGCTGTCATTTGGCGCTATCACCACCACAGGCATATTTTCATCAACCAATGCCAGTGGACCGTGTTTTAACTCGCCAGCGGGATAGGCTTCTGCATGAATATAGGTGATTTCTTTGAGCTTTAATGCGCCTTCTAAGGCAATCGGGTAATGAATACCACGTCCCAAAAACAGCGCGCTTGGCTTATCAGCAAATTTGCTTGACCAGCTGCTGATCTGTGGCTCAAGATTGAGCGCATATTGAATATCATTGGGCAAGCTACGCAGCGCATTGGTGTATTCGACCAGTTTAGTGTCATCCACATAGCCACGCACACGACCGAGTGTCACCGCCAAACCAAATAAAGCCACTAACTGAGTGGTAAAGGCTTTGGTTGAGGCGACCCCAATCTCCGCACCGGCTCGGGTATAGACTACTAGCTCACTGGCACGAGGCAAGGCGGATTCCATCACATTACAGATGGATAGACTATGTTTGTGCCCCATCGCTTGTGCGTATTTTAGCGCCTCCATGGTATCTAGCGTTTCCCCTGATTGCGAGATGGTGATAATCAATTGTTTTGGATTGGCAATCACCTCACGATAACGGTATTCACTGGCGATTTCGACATCGGTGGCAATTTTGGCAATACTTTCCAACCAATATTTGGCGGTCAATGCAGCATAATACGACGTGCCACAGGCAAGAATCTTAATACTGTCGATATCATTGAAAACGGCTTCAGCATTTTCACCAAAGTTTTCGGCGATAAACCCGGCATCCAAAAATATTTCGGCGGTATCTGACACTGCTTTTGGCTGCTCATAGATTTCTTTTTGCATAAAGTGGCTATAAGCGCCTAGTTCAAGAGACGCTAAGGACACTTGCGAAGTGGTGGCTTTGCGGGTCGCTGGATTGCCTTGTTTGTCAATCATTTGTGCCACGCCATCTGCCGTCAACTGGGCAATATCACCATCTTCAAGATACATGATTTGACGGGTAAAGGCGACAACTGCTGAGACATCCGATGCGATAAAGGTTTCATGCTCACCTAAGCCGATGAGTAATGGACAGCCCATACGCGCCACCACCATGTTTTGTGGCATATCGTTGGCAATCACCGCAATCGCATACGCACCATGAAATTGTTGGGTCGCCGCTTTTACTGCATTGAATAAATCACCGCCGTTTTGTACATAGTGCTGGTGCACTGCATGGGCGATGACCTCGGTGTCGGTTTGTGACTCAAAATGATAGCCATTTTGCTGAAGGCGAGCGCGCTCGGCTTCAAAATTTTCGATGATGCCGTTATGTACCACCGAAATCAAATCACCCGAGATATGCGGATGCGCGTTTGGCTCAGTGACGCCGCCGTGGGTTGCCCAGCGTGTGTGACCGATGCCGGTGTGACCGTAGACGCCACGCTCTTTGGCAGCGGCTTCCATTAAGGCAACACGCCCCACTCGGCGCACGCGTTTGAGTCCTTCATCGGTTTGCACTGCAATACCCGATGAGTCATAACCCCGATACTCTAGGCGTTTTAAGCCATCGGTTAAAAAATCTACCACATTGTCTTGCGCACGAATGGCGCCAACGATACCGCACATAACTGTTCCTTAGTATCCAGGTTTTGGTGTGAGCAATCAAATTTGATTGCTGTGAAAAACAATCCCCCCGTTTACACAGTCGTTAGATTGTTTTATTGTTGCTTAACCAAACTGCTTTATCGTATAAAGCAAGTTTATCGTATTAAGCAAGAATTTGTTAAATTTAGGCAAAAATTCAAATATCAAGATTTTTTTTCAGGACGTTGCCAACCCTCAATCGTGACTTGTTTACCACGGGCGATGGACAGTTTTTCGGCAGGGCAGGCTTTACTGATGGCACTACCTGCACCAATGGTGGCACGGTCACCAATGGTTACAGGGGCAATCAGCACCGCATTTGAGCCAATTCTGACTTCATCACCGATTTCGGTTTTAAACTTATTGACGCCATCATAATTGGCAGTGATGGTGCCTGCGCCAATATTGGTCTTTTGTCCAATGGTGGCGTCGCCCAAATACGCCAAATGATTGGCTTTGGCGCCGCTTGCCATTTGGGTGTTTTTAAGCTCCACAAAGTTACCGATATGCACCTCTTTGTCAGTGACCGCATTGGGGCGCAGACGGGCAAATGGTCCGATTTGGTTGTCTGCGCCTACCACCGCATTGTCAAATAGACTATAAGGTTGCACCACAGTGCCACTGGCGATTTTGCTGTTTTTGATGATACAACCTGCGCCGATTTTGACGTTATCACCTAGCTCACAATCACCTTCAATGATGACATTAACATCAATTTGCACATCTTTGCCAACTTTGAGCGAACCGCGTAAATCAAAACGGCTTGGGTCAATCAAATGTACGCCTTGTTGCATCAGCGCTTGGGCTTGATGCGTTTGCCAAGTACGCTCTAGATTTGCCAACTGCAGACGGTCATTCACGCCTTCGATTTCAAACTGATGGGTCGGCGATACGGTGGCGATTTCGATGCCATCATCCACCGCCATTTTGACGATATCGGTCAGGTAATATTCACCTTGGGCATTGTTATTGGTCAAGTTATTGAGGTACTTGTGCAAAATATCATTGGCGACACAGTACACACCGCTATTGATTTCAGTGATTTGTCTTTGCTCATCGTTGGCATCTTTTTCTTCGACAATGGCGATTACTTGGTCGTTGTCACGCACAATACGCCCCAAGCCAAATGGGTTGGCTAAGTTTAGGGTTAGCATGGCAAAACGGCTGTCTGTATTTGCCAATTTCTCTAAGGTATCGACGCCAATGAGCGGCACATCCCCTGATAAAATCAAGCTTTTTCCATCCGTAGGCAACACCGGCAAAGTCATTTGCACCGCGTGACCCGTGCCCAATTGCTCAGCTTGCTCGACCCAATCAATTTGTTCATCGGCAAAGGCATCTTTGACTTGCTGACCTTCAAAACCATAGATAATGATATTTTTTTGGCTACCCAATTGTTTGGCAGTGGCGAGTACGTGATGTAGCAAAGGCTTGCCTGCTAGGGGTTGTAGGACTTTTGGCTTGCTCGATTTCATGCGAGTGCCTTTGCCTGCTGCCATGATGATGGTGGTTAAGTTGGTCATGGGAATTCCTTATTCTTTTTTAAACTAATTTTAATGATACAACAGATTAAACATAAGTAACGAGCACACTGACAAAAACTATTAGCACAACCCCTGCCATCAGCCCCGCCAAAATGTCATCAATCAAAATACCAAAACCGCCACTCACATTTTTATCCACCCATTTAATCGGAAAGGGTTTTAGAATATCAAAAAAACGAAATAAAACAAAAGCGATCAATAAATGAAACCATTGCCATAAGCCTAACCATGTATCCATTTGATAATAATCCATAACACCAAATGGATTAAATTGATAACAATACTTTAAAGGCAACAACGAAATCCACATCCCGACCCATTCATCCCAGACGATATGCGGGTCATCATGTACACCCATCAAATCCGATGTTTTGCCACAGATATAACTACCGACCAGACAGCCGATTATTGTAACTGCCAAAAACCCCCAAAACCCTAGCCACAACATCGGAATGGCAACCACCAGTCCGCCCACTGTGCCCCACGTCCCAGCAGCGCGCTTTGGCAATCCTGAGCCTAAGCCGATACCGAGCCAATAAATCAGCTTTTCCCAAACGCTCACGGTTGGTGGACAAGGCGGGCAAACATTGGCTTTACGGACGTCGGGTTTATGCAGTTGAGTCATAGGAAGTTCTTTGGCTAAAAATGCTGATAGCCAGTGATTGAAAATTCAATGGGTTGGTTATTATAAGTCAGCCTCAAGCCGTTTTCTGTGACAATTTTGCCAATGGCAAAAATTTTATCCGAAAACTGTTGATTAAATTTGACAAAATTTTGCTCACTCATGGTAAAGCACAGCTGATAATCATCGCCGCCATTGAGCTGATGTTGCCACTTATCAGCATTTGGCAACGCTTGTAATCGTGGATGCGTTGGAATATTGGCTAAATCGACCACCGCGCCCACCTGTGATGCGGTCAGGATATGACCCAAATCCTGCCCTAGCCCGTCTGAAATATCAATCATGCTATCGGCAAATCCACGTAATTTTTGTCCGAGCTCAACTTGCGGAACAGGTAAATCGAGTGCCGGCTGTAAAGCGATTGATTGTAAAGCAGTATTGTGCTGCTCAGATTCTTCAGCGTCTAAAATTTGCTGTAACGCAAAACTTGCTGAGCCAATCTCACCACTGACACAGATGATATCACCGACTTTCGCGCCCCTTCTGGTAATAGCTTGCCCAGCTGGCACAAAGCCCAGTGCAGTGACAGAGATGGTTAAAGTGTTTGATTGGGTGGTATCGCCACCGATGAGCTCGACATCAAATCGGTTACAAATGTCCGCGATACCTTGGGCGAATGGTTTGAGCCAGTCATCCTGTGCAAGCTTAGCAGGCAAGCTAATACCCAGCAATATCGCATAGGGCGTCGCCCCCATCGCTGCCAAATCGGATAAATTAACCGCGACCGATTTATAGCCGATGGCATAAGCGGATGTTGATAAGGGAAAATGCTGACCTGCAATCAGCGTGTCAATACAGCTCACCAGTTCGCAATCGCTTGGAATACTGCTTATCGCACAATCATCCCCAATACCCACTTGGGTCAAAGGATTTTTGCGTGTGCAGTGTTGAAAATGTTGATAAATCAAAGAAAATTCGGACATCTTAGCCATCCGTATCGAGCATAAAAGGGCGTAGCGAGTACGCCCTTTACGGTATTATTTTTCTTCTTCGGTAGTCGCTTGCGATGGCG
This sequence comes from Moraxella sp. CTOTU47724, assembly GCF_032014955.1. Classification (NCBI taxonomy): domain Bacteria; kingdom Pseudomonadati; phylum Pseudomonadota; class Gammaproteobacteria; order Moraxellales; family Moraxellaceae; genus Moraxella; species Moraxella sp. CTOTU47724. The sequence goes on along the minus strand of NZ_DALZSV010000007.1, from coordinate 9,699 downwards.
GCTGCGGCGCATCCTCTGTTTTGGCTTTTTTGGCATCTGCCTCTACTTCAGGCATACGCGCGTCTTTGGCGATTTTATCCATCACCACATGAATCATTTTATAGCCATCTGATGAGCCAAAATGGGTATTGAGCTGAATCGCTTCATCAATCACTACTTTGTAAGGCACTTCCAAGTGCTGCTTCATCTCATACGCACCGACAAGTAATACCGCTTGCTCAACTTTATCTAGACGTGTCCAAGGGCGATCAAGTAGGCTGTCGATATAGGCGATTAAGTCATCGCTTTGCTCAATGATTTTGCTTAGTAGCTCGTGATAATAGCCCAAATGCACCGTGTGCATGGCATTCTCACTGCGGGTGTGCGCTTCGATTTCGTGCGATGGGTTGCCTGTCAACAGCCATTCATATAACCCTTGCACCACAAAACGGCGTGCTTTACGAATCGCGGTCAGGCTAGTTTTATAATTGACGGCGTTGTCTTGACTCGCCTGCTCTGGTGAGGTGTGGGTTGAATTGTCAGTCATATCGCTACCTTATTCACCAGCCATTTGTGCGTCAATTTGACCCAACACGTTAATCATCTCAAGCGCGACCATGGCTGCTTCTGAGCCTTTGTTACCTGCTTTGGTGCCAGAGCGCTCAATGGCTTGTTCGATACTGTCTGTGGTCAAAATCGCATTAATAACAGGCACATCATAATCCAACCCAATCGCGCCCAAGCCTTTGGCAGATTCACCAGCGACAAAATCAAAGTGCGGCGTGCTACCACGAATCACCGCGCCTAAACCGATGATAGCGTCAAATTTATCGGTTTGTGCCATACGAGCAACCGCCAATGGAATTTCCCAAGCACCCGGTACACGCACCACAGTAATATTGCTACCTGCGATACCATGACGCAGTAAGGTATCAATCGCGCCGCTGACCAAACTTTCTACCACAAAGCTGTTAAAACGTCCTACCACCATACCGATTTTGGCGTGGGCATTGGTGTGTAGTTCACCGCTGATATGCTGTACTTGGGCGAGTTCGTTTTGAAGATTTGCCATGATGATTACCTTTAAATTGTAAAAATTAGAATCTGATTTTGCTAGGTATGATACCATTTTTGTTAGGTTTATTCATGTTATTTAGCATGACCCTAGGTTACTCTTGTTAAAATAAAAAATCCGCCATAGCGACGGACTTTTATACAACATAATTAAGCTTATTGGGTCAAAAAGCTTGGCAATACTTTATGACGTTTTTCCAATTCTTTGGCTTTTTTCTTACTGACACCGCCTAATACTTCAATGGCATGACGCAGGCGCTGCAACGTCATATCCGCCCCAATCAAATACATTGAATTCATCACAGGCGTGCTTGACTTGCTACCTGCGATGGCAATAAAAAATGGCGACATAAAATCACGCAACTTAATGCCCATCTCGCCTGCCAAACCAGACAATACCGCTTGGATATTCTCCTCCGTCCATACAGGCAGGGTTTCTAACTGCCATTGCGCAAGTTGTAGAATCTCCACGGTTTGCTCAGTGGATAGCACTTTATGCTCAAAATCCACCTCACTAATCGTTGGCAAGTTTTGGAAATAAAAGCCCGACCAATTCACCGCATCCGACAACAAGTTAATGCGTGGCTGAATGGCTTTGGCAATTGCGGTAAGTTTGTCGCTGTCATTTGCCCAATCAAGAATTTTGGTTTTTAAGGCTTCGGGTGACAGTGAGCGCAACCATTCGCCATTGAGCCAAGTGAGTTTTTCTACGTCAAAAATCGGACCGCCAAGCGACACCCGTTTGATGTCAAAACTGGCAATCATCTCATCCAACGTGAATTTTTCGGCTTCATTTGGCATGGAGTAGCCCATCCGTCCCAAATAATTGAGCAAGGCTTCTGACAACACACCTGCATCACGGTAATAGGTGATAGACGTTGGGTTTTTGCGTTTGGATAGTTTGGATTTGTCGGGGTTTCTAAGCAGTGGCATATGACAAAGTACTGGCATATCCCAACCAAAATATTTATACAACAGTTGATGTTTTGGTGCAGAGTTAATCCACTCTTCGCCACGGATGACGTGGGTAATCTGCATCAAATGGTCATCGACCACGTTTGCCAAATGGTAGGTCGGTAGACCGTCGGTTTTGAGTAGCACTTGCATATCCACTTGTGACCAAGGAATCTCGACTTCCCCACGTAGCATATCGTCAAATTTACATACACCCTCGTCTGGCACACGCATACGAATGACGAATGGCTTGCCTTCGGCGGCGAGCTTGTCCGACTGTTCACGCGTAAGGTTCGCATAGCGACCGTCATATTTTGGGGTTTCGCCCCGCGCCATTTGTTCGGCTCGCATTTGATCTAACTCTTCGGCTGTGGCAAAACAGCGAAATGCATGGCCTTTGTCCAGTAGTTCTTCGGCGTATTGTTTGTAGATGTCTTTACGCTCGCTTTGGCGGTACGGTGCATGTGGACCGCCCACGTCTGGACCTTCTGCCCAGTCAAGACCGACCCAGCGCAGGGCGTCCAAAATCATTTGTTCAGATTGTGCGGTGGAGCGCGTTTGGTCGGTGTCTTCAATGCGCAGGATAAAATCGCCGCCATGCGCTTTGGCAAAGGCAAGGTTAAATAGCGCGATATAGGCGGTGCCAACGTGGGGAAAGCCTGTGGGGCTTGGGGCAATACGGGTGCGGACTTTTGACATGGATTTCTCAATTTTACAAAAATTTCAAATTAGCGGCTATTATAGCCGACTATCGAATTTTTATAAATTGAATCCTAGCGATGATAGGTGGCTGATAAAATATAAATTTGGAAGGCAACGCTAAATGCTAGATTGACTTTGGCATTTAGCGTTATTTTTGAACACTAATTCAATTATTTATCCTTGCGATGACGAATGATTTCAATCACCATAGGCACCACAGAAAACACGATAATCGCAATCATAATCCACGAAAAATGTTCTTTGACAAAGGGTAATTGACCAAAAAAATAGCCTAGCGTGGTGAAAGATACCACCCATAATACCGCGCCAACGATGTTATAGCGAGCAAACTGGGAATAATTCATGTTACCCATCCCGCCTACAAACGGCGCGAAAGTGCGTACAATGGGAATAAAACGGGCAATAATAATGGTGCGTCCGCCGTATCTTTCATAATAATCGTGGGTTTTTTGCAAATAGCTTTGCTTAAAAATCTTGGAATTGGGATTGGAAAATAACTTTTGCCCAAAGTGTTTGCCAATCTCAAAATTGACAAAATCGCCCAATACTGCTGCCACAATCAATAAACCAATCAGCACAAAGATATTCATATCGCCCACTGCGGCAATGGTGCCTGCGGCAAACAACATCGAATCCCCTGGCAAAAATGGCAACACCACCAAACCTGTCTCGCAAAACACAATGGCAAACAAAATTGCATAAATCCAATTGCCATAGTTGTTGACCAGCTCTTGTAAATGCTCACCGATATGCAAAATAAAATTCACCAACCACATGGGCTATCCTTATAAATTTAGACAAAACAACAAAATATAACTAATCTACAGTCGTTATATGAAGGCAATATTAACCAGGCATCATTATAGCAAGAATGGGTAAAAATTTTGTGTTTTTAGGCAAAAATCATCTTGACAGCAAAATCAGTTTTCAATAAAATACGCGCACTCTTAGGCAAAGCAGTCTAAATAATTCCCAAAAATGGGGCTATAGCTCAGTTGGTAGAGCACTTGCATGGCATGCAAGGGGTCAGCGGTTCGACTCCGCTTAGCTCCACCACTATTAAGTCTGCTTAGAGCACCTCGTGCGATTGCGTCCCCATCGTCTAGAGGCCTAGGACATCGCCCTTTCACGGCGGTAACCGGGGTTCGAATCCCCGTGGGGACGCCACTTATTTTAAAAAAAGCCATTGTCTGACGGACGATGGCTTTTTTGTTTTTGCTATCTGTTTGTCTTAGGCGTTTTTGCTATCTAGTGTTGCCTTGCCACATCCTAGGTTAAATAGGTTACATAGCTTACAATGTTTTGCTTTTCTCCATGTCGCATGCGCCCACCCCACAAAATCAATTTTCCTTGCGCTCAGTTGACGCTTTGTCATCAAAATTAGCATATAATTGAGCGCAATTGCGTATGTGATAAATGATTTTTTGGCTATCTGCTTTGAGCTACTTGATTCTAGCTACTTGATTTGAGCCACTAAATTTTACCATTCGAGTTTTGACTCGCTGATTTTAAGCTATTGGGAAACTGGGCGAAGACTATGGCAAATTTTAACACTCACATAAGCGTGGCTTTTGTCGCAAGTGGCGTCACTGGCTTGGTGATTTATAAGGCAGGGATGCTTACCGCGCCTGAATATTTGATGTGTGTGGTGGCTGGTACCGTTGGTGGCTTGCTGCCCGATATTGATTTGGACCACTCGGTACCCGCGACCGTAGGATTTAATGTCGTATCGCTGTTGAGCGCATTTTTTATTGTTATCTTGTGTGTCGGGCAGTTTTCGTTGGTTGCATTGGCAGGATTATGGTTAGCATCTTATTTGCTGATGCGCTACGGGGTGTTTAATTTATATAGCAAATTGACGGTGCATCGTGGTATCGTGCACTCGATTCCCTATCTGGGGATTATGGCGATGACCCTCGTGTACGCCAGCTTTTATGGGTTTAAGCAAGGCGCTGTTATCAGTTGGTTTTTGGGACTGTTTTTGATGTTTGGCGCCATTGTTCATCTGCTGTTAGATGAGATGTTTAGCGTCAACCTATTGGGGCTGAGTGTCAAAAAATCTTTTGGTACCGCGTTTAAAGTGTTTAAATTCGATCAAGTAGGCTGGTATTTGGGCTTATATGCCGTGTTGGCTGCCCTGATTGTGTTTGCCCCGCCGTTTAAAATATTTTGGCAGACGCTACAAGACCCGATTAGTTGGCTTATTTTAAAGAAAAATATCTTGCCTACCGCCATCAACCTACCGAACATTCATTAACATGATACATACGTCACCTTGCCCGTGCGGCTCTACACTGTCTTATGCTAATTGCTGTGTACCCCTGCATGGGGGGCGAAAATTCGCTGATACCGCAGCACAGCTAATGCGCGCTCGGTACGCGGCATTTGTGCTTCAACATATCGAATATATCGTTGCCACCACTGCGCCGTTTCAGCAAGCATTACTGGATAAAAAAAGCATCGCTGATTGGTCACAGCAAACTGATTGGGCAGGACTTGAAGTCATCAACCATCTAGCAAAACTTGGCAAACGCCATGCACAAGTCGAGTTTAAAGCCTACTTTCACTTGCCTAATGCATCGGTTGGGTATTCCACGGTTTTGGATTTAACTGTTTTAGATAAGAAAGGTTTAGACAGCAAAGGTGTCCATCATGAGCTATCCACCTTTGTGAATATTCCCACCCATGGCACCAGCCGTTGGTATTTTTTGGATCCGACAGTGGTCATGCCTGTCACCCAAAAGCAGCCTTGCCCCTGCGGCAGTGGTGAGAAATACAAACGCTGCTGTGGACAGTTTTTGGCTTAATCGCTGCGCCATTGATAACAAAAACTTTAACAACCGCTCTACAATTTTTTTGGTTTTTAAAAGGGCTTTTTTGCTAGACTAATTTTATTTGCGATTTTGCGATAAAGACAACGATATTAAAGGAGAGTCCCATGCCAGCCCTACGCCAAGATATTGATCCAGACGGTTTATTAGAATACTCTGTGGTCTACACCGACCGCTCGCTCAATCACATGTCCAAAAAATTCCAAACCGTGATGAATGATTTGTCCACAAGTTTAAAAAATGTGTACAACGCCGATGCGGTGGCAATCGTGCCGGGTACAGGGACTTACGGTATGGAAGCGGTTGCGCGCCAACTTGCCACCGACCAAACAGTGCTCATCATCCGTAACGGCTTTTTTAGTTTTCGCTGGACGCAAATCCTTGAAAAAGGTCGTATCACGGATGATGTTACTGTCCTGACCGCACACATCGGTGACAACAGTGATTCAATTGGGCAACAACAGCAGTTTGAGCCAGTGGCAATCGAGGCGGCTGTCGCTAAGATTCAATCTAAAAAACCTGCGGTAGTATTTGCCCCGCATGTCGAAACCGCGGCAGGCTTGATGCTCCCTGATGACTATATCAAACAACTTGCCGATGCGGTGCATAGTGTCGGTGGTTTACTGGTCATCGACTGTATCGCCTCAGGCTGTGCATGGCTTGATATGAAAGCGCTGGGCATTGATGTACTCATCTCTGCCCCACAAAAAGGCTGGTCAAGCACACCATGTGCGGGACTAGTAATGATGAATGAAACAGCCGTTGCCAAAGTGGAAGCCACCGAATCGACCAGTTTTGGACTGGATCTCAAACAGTGGCTCACTATCATGCGCGCTTATGAAAATGGCGGTCATGCGTATCATGCGACGATGCCAACCGATGGGCTGACCAAATTCCGCGATACCGTCAAAGAAGCCGAAGCGATTGGACTTGATAAACTCAAAAGTGCCCAATTTGAATTGGGTCAAAAAGTGCTCTCTGTCCTCAATCAACATCATATTATCAGCGTCGCAGCAGCAGGCTACCAAGCGCCGGGTGTGATTGTGGTCTATACTGAGCGTGATGATATGCACAAAGGTGCAGCATTTGCAGCCCAAGGCTTACAAATTGCAGGTGGTGTGCCACTGAAAGTTGGCGAACCCGACAGCTTTAAAACATTCCGTTTAGGGCTATTTGGGTTAGATAAATTAACAGATGTCGACGGTACCGTCAGCCGTTTTAAGCAAGCGCTTGAGAAAGTATTAGCCTAATTATCAACGTACGTGTTGGTGCATTTTTTAGCATAACCACGGTGTATTTTAAAAACTTTGTAAGTTTAAAAGCTCTGTGTAACAGGGCTTTTTATTGCTTTAAAATTACTTATACAGCCTTTTTGCCGTGCGAAAGGTATTGCAATGGGCTTCTACCACATCGTCAATGTTTTCTGAGTAGCCGCCACCCATCACCACCGCCACTGGGATCCCATGGGCTTTGGCTTGGCTAAATACAAACGCATCACGCTTGGCACAGCCGTCACGGGTGAGCGCAAGTTTACCGAGCTTATCGGTGGCGAGCACATCCACGGCTGACTGGTAAAAAAGCATATCGGGTTTCACTTTTGCAATAAGTCTGGGCAGCGTCTCCATTAATATGGCTAAATACGCCTCATCGCCTGTCTCGTTTGGCAAATCAATATCTAAATCAGATGCTTGCTTGCGAAACGGGTAGTTTTTTGCGCCATGCATGCTAAAGGTAAATACCCGGGGTTCATTTGCCATCAAATGCGCTGTACCGTTGCCTTGATGCACATCCAAATCTACCGTCAGAATTTGGGTCGCCTGTCCACGTGCCAACAATAAATTACTCGCCACCGCCACATCGTTAAACACGCAAAACCCTTCGCCATGATCGGCAAACGCATGGTGGGTACCGCCTGCGATATTGAGTGCGACACCGAATTGTTTGGCGAATAAGGCACATTCATAAGTGCCGTGGGCAATCACACGTTCCCGCTCAACGAGCCTTGGCGTCATCTCAAAGCCGATGGCGCGCGCGTCTTTGGGGGGCAATGTTTGGTATTTTAGATGCTGCCAGTACCTTTGTGTATGTGTGGTGAGAATTTCGTCTTCGCTCAATCGCTGCGGGGCAAAAAAATTGGCTGGGGTGAATGTACCCTCCGCCAATAACCGCTCCGCAATCATCGGATATTTTTGCATAGGAAAACGATGGCGTTCGGGGACGTCATATTTGAAAATATCAGAATAAGCGACCTTTATCATATTATAAGCTCGCCCCCACTTTGCGGGCGATGGCAATGCCTTCTTCAATGGTTAAGCGGATCGGATTATCAGGGGTATCTTTAAATAAAATATCGCCATCCCGAAACATCAAACATTCATCCACATACAGCTGTTGCCAGTGTTCGTTGTAAGTCAAAGGAATGGTAGTAATCAAGGTCACTTTATCGGTTTGCGAGGTTACCTCGCTAAAATCAATCGCCAGCTCACTGTCAGCGAGTTTTGCCTCACCAAATGGCGCTTTACGGGTGATAAAAAACAGCAAGCTTCCTGCATACGCTAGCTGCCAATCGCCATTGCTAATGAGACAATTAAACAAGCCCAACGCCGATAACTCACGACAAATCGTGGTCAAAAACTGGAATAACACCTCGTCACTGGGCGGCTCACTAAATTGTGATTTGAGGCGATTGAGCAGATAACAAAATGCCATCTCCGAATCGGTTGTACCTACGGGCTGATAGTGGGTGGGCACAGGACTGAGCTGGTCAATAAAACCCATCTGCAGCTGCCCATTATGCGCAAACGCCCATTCCTCGCCCCATACCTCACGGACAAAGGGGTGGGTATTAGCCAAGCAATTTGTGCCTTGCGTGGCTTTGCGAATATGGCTAATTACATTCATCGCCTTAATCGGATAACTGTTGACTAAATCCGCCACCGGTGAGCAGAAACTTGGCTTGTCATCGTGAAATTGACGTATCCCAGCTTTACGATTACACTGCGATGGGTCGGGATTTTTTTCAAAAAACACAATACCAAACCCATCGGTATGGATATCGGTCTGCCCGCCCCGCTGACGAAACCCCGCAAAGCTAAAATGAATATCGGTGGGTGTGTTACAATTCATTCCTAATAATTGGCACATTAAAATTCACTTTTTGTAATATTTGGTTTAGTTCCTTGAACTATTTCATAGCAAATGCTATCATAACGATGTAGTCTGACCTAAAGCTAGACTTTACAGTAGGACTCATCGGTTCAGCGAAAGCTGAACCTTTCTTTTTTAGCGAATAACAATTCCTAGTAAATCTTTCTTACTTGCCTGTTTAAATAATACTGGTTGCAAGCGGTCAAGGTAATTTTTACCACCTTTTCTTTTAATATACTGATTTGGTTGAAACTTTTGACTGAGAAAATATGCATTAACATCTGCTAACTGAATAAAATAAGAATGTGCAGAATCTTTATGAATTGCGTCTTCAATAATTAGTTTAGTTGGTAAGATACGATAACCAGCACCTAGATTAAAGCTGTTAGGAACGGGATTATAACGCCGCATTTTTCGGGTGAGATTTCTTAGCTTGACTTCATCAGTTTTATCAACAAATAACATGGCAGTATCTTGAATATTCGTTGAACCAATAAAATTTCGATACTGCAATGTATTTTCAATACGTTGAATTAAAGTTTGCCATGCCAAATTAAAAATGTCACTGCCTATTTGTTTATTCTTTTTATTTACCACTACATTGATGATTTGATAGTTTGATAAATTTGCTTGAAAATCAATTACATCTCTCAATAATCTTAAACGCATGGATTTGGCGATTCGTTGGAACTCAGCAGGTTTGTGAATAAAATGTGAGCAATGAATCTCTTCACGTAATTTGAACCCGTATTTTTCTCTCAGAAACCGCCTAAAGTCAATGATTGAATTCAAGGTTTGGTCCCACTTACTTTCATGAATAATGATTGCACTCAAGCAAAAATAATTAGAAGGGCTATTTTGTAATCCTATATCACCACTTTCATCAACATAAACAATATACATTTGTTATTTTCTCGCCCAATGGTATGCCGCCAAGCGTTTCATCAAATCAGGATTTTTCACCATAATATTATCGCCCGTACGACCTTGC